>WAOB01000074.1 GCA_015521505.1 Nanobdellati archaeon
CAGAAAGACTTTAGTAAAGAAGTTTATACTATACTTAAAAACCTAAACAAATATTGGTTCGTAGTGATATTCGAAAATAGAGAAGATGAAATTAAAGATGTTGTATATCCTCAACAAGAAAAATTTAGGAAACATCTATTGAGAGAATATGAAAAATTAGATTTCAATGTTGAAAGAAGTTTTTCATTTAACGACAATAAAAGATTTGGATTTTATTTTGAGTTTGGGTTTAAACAACCTTCCAAAGAAAGGCTCGTCAAAGGCCCAAGTATTTTTTCAAGACCAGAAAGGATAACAGGATTTATAAATAAATATTCTGATTTCTGGATAAACGAATCAGGAGAATTAAATGCATTACAAAAAAGAAAATTTCTCTACCCAGAGGAAGTACTAACGAACCTCGCATATCTTGATGAAAAAGAGGCGCATCAAATAGGAGTTCCGAAAACCATAGCAAGAAATTTAAAAACTATGAGAATAATAAAAAATTACAAACACATAAAAAGCGAAGACTTTAATAAAAAGTTTATTTATGAAAGCATCATAACATCTTTTCTAATAAAATAACCTCTTTCTTTTTCTTTAAAGAATATTTTCCAAAATTTCTTAATAAAAGATCGATCTCTCTAACACCTGAAGAAATATATTCAAATGAGATATTTATAGAAATAGATCCTACAAATATGTTCTTATAATATCCTGTAGAGGACAAATACATAGATAAGAACAGGTCAGAAGAATCATTCTCTCCATAAAGCTCTTTAATAGTTATCTTATATACATAGTTAAGATCTTTTGCTCTTAGAAGGGTATTATGAGAACTTATTTCTTTTTCCATCTCTGCAACCAATTGAGAAGACAAGAACCTATCTAAGAGATGGTAAACAGAAACATCCTCGCAAGGAACAAAACCTTCGTTATATATAATTTGTTTATAATAAATACTGTAGTTGTTACACAAGATCTTAAAGATCTCCAACAAATCTTCTGCATAGGGGTCTTTAAAATAGAAACACAAATTTTTACATTCATAAATGTATTGGTTTGCTGTTTTTTCTACAACAAACACATTTTCCCTATATAAGGGATGCATAAATATTTTTAATATATTATAGAAAAATATATAAATTATATGTTAGATTGTCTCTATTTAGCAATAAACAAAAACACTCCGACAAAAGCAGCAATTATTGCAGCAATGCCTAAGATATCTCCTAAAACACCATAAGATATCCTATCTAAGCCAAAATAACCAAAAGCATTTGTAACAATCAATGCTAAAACCAGAGAAACAAAACCAATACCCAATCCAACATATACCCACAAAGATTTGTCTTTAAATAACTCTCCAAAATTCACTCCAAATAATGAACCAATAAGCAGCCCTAAAAACAATACCAAAATAATGATGCTCGCTATCCAAAACAAATTAGCCATAAACAACCCTCTACCGAAATAAGTTATTAAAAAAGAAAGGGATATTGCAATAGTTCCATTGATAGATGTTTGTTCACTTATTGTTTTTCTACTATGTAAAATACCGTAAAACAATGCTGTAAATAACAACCACGGAAAAAAGAAATCAAACATCCCTATAGATCTCATAAGAGCATATATTTCATTAAATGTTATCATGATACCACCTAATAAAATATTATTGGTTTTATAAAATATATAAATTTCACATATCATATACTTTATTAAAGAGTTCATATATCTTTCTTGCCTTCTTATCCCCAATACCTTCCACTTCTTTTAATCTCTCTTCAGTAGCATTAGCAATATTTTTTATTGTTTTAAAGCGTTTCAATAATCTTTCTCCAAGAGTTTTATTTATATACGGTATGGAAGATATAAGTTGAAGTTGTTGTTCTTTAAGAGAAGAAGATTTCTTAACTATTTTATATGCATCGTTTTTGTCTTCTTCCAATAAGCGTTTAGAAATAAAATAAACATATCTCACAGTATCTCCTATATCTTTTGACCACAATACAGGAACATGGTATGTAATAGCAATTTTACTTAAAACACCTCTAATGACATTCTCATGAATTTCTCTGTTCTTTAGTGCATCAGAGATATTTCCTTCAATGATAAGAACAGGAATATCATAATAATAAACTAATTTATCTAATTGAGAAAACAATCTTCCATCAACAACAGAATTCAAAAAATCTTCTGCAGTTTTCCTTTCAATAGCTACCACATTATTTATAACCACATCTCCAACACTTAAAACATCTTTATTGATTATAAATCCTTCTTTAGAAAACAGAGATACAAATAGATCATATAGTTTCTGTTCTCTTGAATCAAAAACTATCGAAACCTGTTTTTTATCTGTATATTTCTGTAATGTCTCTACTTTCTTTGATTCTGTAACTTTTTTGGTTTTTTGCTTAAACATTTGTTTTAATAAATACAACGTTTTTCGCATATTTCTCTCTTTTGCTATAGACGACCAATAATAAACCTCATCTAAAGTATTTTTTGTAATTAATACATAAACCCTGCCTTTATCAAACCTACCAGTCCTACCTCTTCTTTGAATAGATCTTATCTCACTAGGTATGGGTTCATAGAAAATTACAACATCTACAGCAGGAATATCTAATCCTTCTTCTGCTACAGAAGTAGCAACCAACACTTTGTAATCTCCTTCTCTAAATTTCTCTATAATCTCCATCTGCTTTTTCTGAGAATATCCTTTCCTTTGACCAATAAAGAGAACAGCATCAAATTTATGATTGTTTAAAAATTCAACTATGTCTTTTGCTGTATCAACATATTGTGTAAAAACAATCGCCTTTCTACCATCAACAATTTCCTTAGATAAAATCTCCTTTAAATAAAACATTTTAGGATGATGTTTGTAGGAAGACTTTATTAATTTATTAGCAATAAAGTATGCAGAAGTAAAATCTTCATCACTCAACAACTCTTCTAATGCTTTGGTTTTGTTTTTTTCCTGCTCTAATTTCTCAAAATAAGTAACAAACTGTCTTAAACCCTGTGTTTCAACTAACTCTATACTATACATAATCTTTAAAGATTGTCCTATAAGAGATAAAATATAAAATAAAAAATCTGACTTGTCCTTTGATAACTTAGCACTCAATTTCTTTTGCAATTCAAGAAGTTCTTTCTTAGAAACCTTTCTTGTAGCAACAAAACCCTTTTCATAAAGCACATCTATTCTCCTTTTAAGTGTATTTTTCAATAAAGCATCAACTTTCTTATATTCTTCATTTAATTCAACGTGAACCCATTTTATATCAATATCTTTAACATAATCTTTAACGTCATCATCACTATAGCTCCTTACTTCCACGTTCTCTATATACAAATTACCAATAACACTACCTATCCTTTCTATCTCTCCTCCAGGAGAAGCAGTTAAACCTAAAATAAGAGGGTGTTTGCTTTGCTCAATATATCTTTTTGCTAAATAAGTATATGCATAATCACCAACAGACCGGTGTGCTTCATCAACAACAAGGAGTGAAAACTCTTCCAGAGATAAAATACTCTCCTCAATGTCGTTTTTAACTGTCTGTGGTGTTGCAAAAAACACTCCTGTCTTTTTCCATAACTCTCCTCTCTTTTCTTTAGAAACATTTCCAAACACAGTAATAAACCTATCTTCAGGAAGATCTAAAAAATTCATAAATGTTTTTTTGTGTTGTACTACCAACGGTTTTGTAGGTGCTAATACAAGAACAGAAGAACCAGGAAATGTGTTAAGCCTTATTGCAGTCAAAACAACAGCAATAACTGTCTTTCCTAGACCCGTGGGTAAAACAACCAAAGTATTTTTATTGTCTATACTTTCTATAATATTCTTTTGATATTCTCTTAATTCAAGCGTATTGGGTTTTATTAAAGGTATGGAAAGGTAGTCATTATGATTGTCTTTTCTTTGGTTTTGTTTTTTTATATAGTCCATAATTGTAGGAGACATATAAATAATTAAAATACACTATTTTAAAAGGTTAAAGACCGTATCCATTAGCAACATATATGCCATTTGTCTCTAGAAGAGTGTGAATTATTGCAAGTTCTAATGCTTTCTCAAAATCTTTAGGCCTCTTAAGTATTTCTATGGCAATTAAGCAATGAGTAATATTTGCTTTATCTAAAACTTTATTTACTACTACTTTCGATTTTTGAACAAAATCTGGAACTTCGTGTTCTTTTAACTCAAAATTTTCAGATAGAGAAATACTTAAAAGCTTTCTTCCTGTTGGTCGAGGCGCAGGAACAAGAGTTACTTTAATAGATCCTGAAGGGTCTGTAGAAGTACCAGACTGCATAACTGTATTTTCTATATATCTCGCTTCTCGTATCTTAATATCCTCTGCCCTTATCTTTTTCAACACTTCTCTTATCACAGGATATGTATTGAAAGTACATTCTATCTGAACTTCTCTGGAAACAATAGAAATCGATTTTGCCCCTGCTTCCATTAAAACCCTCACCACTTCTTCTGAAGAAAAATTAGCAGGTAAAACACCAGTTATCCTCAAAACAACATATTTGTAATCCATATTGAAAATAATGAATTTACCTTTAAAATATTTGTGTGGTGTTGAGATATCAATATATAAAATAATAAAATAAAAACAAGAGAAAGGTGTGGAGGGTCTATACAATAC
>WAOB01000075.1 GCA_015521505.1 Nanobdellati archaeon
TCCTCATACTCTGGCCAGTCATAAGCGTTAAAGGGGAATTTGTTTTCGAACTCTCTTGGAACCACACCAGGATTTGAGATTATTAGTTGGTGTATCTCATGATAGTGTTTTGATCTTTGTAGATATTTTATTATTTTCTTGTGTGTTTTTGACAGAGAATATGGTTTTTTATAGGAACAATGCATAAAGAGAGCATATCTTTTTATAGGTGGTTTCTCATAAAACTTACTTAAAAATTCCTGCCATATTTCGTAATATGGATGTGTGAGGTTCCTTAATGTTGCTCCTTTTAGTTCTTCCTTTGCTTTCTCTCTATATTCTTCTGGGAAGTGAGGGTATATTATATAATCTTTTTCATATATTTCAACTTTTGGATTATCATGATAGGGTTTGGTGATCTCTAAGAACTCTTCCTTTGTTAAGGGTTTCCATTTACTTTCTAACCACAGATCAAATAATTTTGCATAACCGGAATATGCAAAGGTGTTTAGAACTGCTATGGAATCTGCATATTTTAATGCTATGTTCATAGTATTTTCAAAATCTTTTTTAATATCTTTCACTCCTGGTAAGTTAACCATCACGTATGCTCTCACATAAAACCCGTGTTTTCTCGCTACCTCTGATGCTTTTATGAAATGATTTAAAGTTGATCCTTTTTCAATGGTTAATAATACTTTATCATCTGCACTTTCCAATCCCATGGCTAAATGCAAATTCAGGTTTTTAGCATCTTCTTTTAATTGTTCTGCTTTAACATCATTAAAAAAAGGAGGCCATATTTCTATAACTAGATGGTTTATATTTCTTTCCCTTAATTCATCAAAAATGAATTTTCTAACACCTCTTGGTATTTGAGCATCATCTATGAAAACTCCTGAGTTGTAAATCTTTAGGACATCCACATCTTCTCCTGTTAAATTCCCGATCTTTCTTAAGAATTCTTCTTTAAGTTCCTCTTCTGTCTTGTTGTAATATTTTGTTTTTTTACTTAAACTGCAAAATATACATCTTCCCCAAACACATCTTCCATTCTCCAGGATTATTGCTTTACTTCTTAAATTTTTAAGCATAAACTCTCAACATTGTTATGTATTTTTAAAATTTTTACGGTATTGTTTTGAATCTTGTTGCTCCCAAAAGATATTCTACAAGCAGCAATATTACACCAAACAGCAATGCATATTTCCTAGCATCTATTGTTACAGCGTTAAACTTCAATACAGCATCTGCGAATGCTTCCTTTATGTATGTTTGGTTAGAGACATAATAGTAATTCCCACCCGTCTCATTTGCTATATAGATTAAACTTTTCTCATCTAAGGAAGTTATATTATATGTTTTGTTCGCTTCTTTTAAAATCTCTTCCTTGATGCTTTCAGGCAAGTTCAATGATGTTATATTTATGTCTTTTAAGGAGATGGTAGTTATATTTTTTTTACCTAATCCTATGGTGTTGATAGTTATATTGTTTTCTTTAGCACTCCTTATCGATTCATTTATATCGATACCTAACCCTTTAGTAGGTCTTCCATCAGTTATCAACACAATACCTTTTTTTGTTTTTGTGGAATTACTTAACACCACAATTCCCGCTACTATAGCATCACCCATTGCAGTACCTGCTGGAGGTCTTGTAGTAAGTTTATCTAAAGAATTTATGAGTGCATCTTTGTTTTGAGTTAAAGGTATTTCTATTCTTGCATTTCCAGAAAAACTTACTATACCTACTTTAGTTCTTTCTGGTAAGATTCTTATTATTTCTTTTGCAGTTTCTTTAGCAACCTCTAATTTGCTGGGTAAAAATGCCCCATCATCGCTATTCATCATCGTTTGAGATACATCAATTGCTATGACGAAATCAACATCTGCTACAGGTTTTATTATTTCTATCTGGAACTTATATAATGCCAAAACTAAAGATATAATTATTAGAACTCTTAATATTAGTACAAGAATATTACTTCTTAATAATTCTATACCTATTGCTTTTTTAAGCACTTCATAATTAGCAAATTTTATTGTTCTTTTTCTTATCTGTTTCAGAACTAACAAGTGTAATATTACTAAAGACATGACTAAGAACACAAAGAGATTTTCATTTCCTATGTCAATTACTATTTTAGTTGCTTGTATTTCAAATGCTAACACCATAGATACTATTTGATTAAATAAACTAATATTAGTTTTTTGAACGTTAGATGATAATTTGAGTTAAATTTAAAAATTTTTCTAAAATGAATAAATAATTACTAATAAGTGGCTTATAAATATGGTGTTTAACATGGAAGAAAATAAAAAGAATCTTTCATTTGAGGATGTGTATGCAACTATAAATTCGTTTTTTGGTGATAGGGGATTAAAAAATTTCATAGATAGTAAGATATCTCAATATACATCAGAGAAGGTCTATAAAAAGATGGAAAAACTTTATGAGAAATTTAGTGAGGAAGAGAAAAGAATTGCTGATTTTTTGGTTTATGTTGTTGAAGGGAAAAGAGATGTTTTAGTATATACCGATGACAAAACCTTTGAAAAGATAAAATACGAAGATATTTATAGAAGTAT
>WAOB01000076.1 GCA_015521505.1 Nanobdellati archaeon
GATAACTATATAATATCTTATGAAGCAATATCAAATGAAAATATTAGTGTACTTGTGTTCAACCCCACAAATCTCAATTTAACAATAAACTCTATAATGTTAAAAGATGTTAACACAAAAGAGATGTGTGAGATAACAGTCTCTCCTCAGGATTACTACATAGAACCTCAAAGCATAGAGAAATATTACTTTGATGATTGCTCTCTCACGTGCAATAACAACTTGAGAGCAATTATATCAACAGAATGCGGTGTGTTTGAGGAAAGTGTTGAGTGTTAGAGATATTAAAAATATATACTTTCTCATAACTAATACTATTTTATGGTATTCTCAAATATTTTTACTAAGATTTTTAAATTAAACAAGGAAAGTAAAAATAATAATCCTCAAAGTGTAAAAACAAATACTCGTAAGATAGATTTTAGTTGGCTTTATCAGAAAAAAGAAAACAGATGGGATGACTTGAATAGACCTATTGGGTATATTGTTGGAGTTACACCAGGTTTTGCTCAAATCCAAAGAAGTCCTGAAACTTACAAAGATTTGGGTTTGATGAGAAAATACATGAAAGGTGCTCTATTTGGTTTCGAGTTTGTTCAATTAGATTTTGAGACAATATCGGAAGTTAATGAAAGATATCTTTGGAAGATGATTGAAGAAGCAAAAAGGTATCAGGGATTACAAATAGGTTTACATGCACCAGTAACAGGAGAGGTCGCTGTGGATTTAGGTATTGCTTACGCAAATCAATGGACTTTGCATCACAGAAGTGTACAGAGAACTGCTTATGCTGCAGGAGAAATTTTAGGAGCAAAGTACTTTTTATTCCATAGTTCTTCATCTCCAAGACCGAATATAGTTTATGGTATCTCAACGGAGGATAGAATAACAATGATGAGAGGTCAACTTTTCTCATATACAGGAATAAATCTGGGAAGATGGATTAAGCAATTAGATGGTGAGGAGAAAACAATTTTTGAAGGTAAAGAGTATGATTATTTTGTTGATCCTTGTTATAGAAAGATTTATCGGCCTTTGAAGGACTTCAGGTTTAGGGATTATTTTAAAGCAAGGTATTTACATGTTCTTTTTGAGGCAATGGGCAGTGCTATGGATCCAGATTTAGGTATTTACTTTTATTATTATGATAGTTTTGACGAGGGATTGAAGGATGCGGAGAGATATAGAAAGGAAGGGGTAAACAAGTTGATGAAAAGATTTGTATTAGATGTGTCTAAGAATGTTGATTATCTTATAGGAGAGGTTCAGAAGAATATAGAGAATTTGGAAAATATGAAGAATAATGAGAAAGATGTAAACAGAGTAAAACAAATAGAAGACAACATCCAAATTTTAAAGCAAGCCATAGAGCAGATGAATTCTTTCCGTGACAGGATATTATCAGTTGAGGATTATGATGAAGAAAAGAATAAATTCGTATTTACACCAGAGGAATTTGAGGTCCTTATGAGAACAGGCCTAATTGAAAGACTGTTCGGTGATTACAAAGTGTTCTCAGCAGGACTTTCTTTAGAACAAGCATATCCTTTAGGTGTTTTTGAATCCTTTATGAATAAATATATAGAGGCAGAGGTTATGAGTAATATACCTTCCTATTTACCCGAATCTTTAAGAGGAATCTTATCAACAATGGAGAAAAGAGGAGTAAAGGTATATTACTCTCTTACGAGGAGAGGAGTTAATTACGATGATGTTTTTGAATATTGGACCACAATTAAGGGAAGTGAATCAACAGAAGATGTTGCTTATGGTATCACAGCAAAATTTATGTATAAATATAAAGATTATCTTTGGTTAGAGATAGTGGGAAAAAGGTATAAAACAGGAATAAATGATGCTTACGATCCAGATGATGTTGTGTTAGCGACAAACTTAGGCTTTAAGAGGATGAGAGATTTTTATGAGTATGTTGAAAAAGACGGAAGTATGCCTTTTAAGAAAAGGTTGGATAAATATTCTAAGGAATTTAGAGAATATATTTATGGAAAAGAGGATAGGACACCCATGCAGATAGCAGAAGACATTGTCACAGCGGTTGCATGTAAATACATTCAAGGACATCTATTTGTTAAGGATGAGTGGGCTATGGATACGCTACCTGAGTGGTTAAACAAAATAGGTGCTTTAACTCAGACAAATGTGAAATTTAATAATGAAAGTATATGGGATTATGTTGAGAGAGGTGGATCAAAAACAGACAACAAACCTATATTAATGTTTGTTGAAACTGAGCAACCCAGAAGTGATGCGTTAGCAGGTAAGTTAAGGATAATGCGGGGAAAACATCATATAATTCTTGTTAAAAGTATTGTTGAATATGCTTCTTCCCTTCTCCAAAACCCCTCGGAAGAGATTATTCCACGAGACAAAGGACCATATAAAGATATATTCGCATACAATATAGATTTTGAGCATCTTACAACCAATCTGATAGATCCTGTTGAAGATGCAAAATCTCTTGATGCAGGAGATGGTAAGTATGTTAAGATGCTTCATGTAAATGCACCTCGTCCTTATGGAGGTCAGCATGGTCCATTATTTTTACTTACAGAAGAATTAACTATAATATACGAATGGATGTGGATTTTGAGGCAAAAAGGCATGAAAAATGCGTATTTTATATGGGAAATGGGAAGTTATGGGTTGTATCAAACAGCAATTGCATTTAGGAGGATGGCTATGGCTTTGGAGCATGATATTCCACCAGAAGAGTTACCTCCTGAATTCTATGGAATAGACGAGGTTTTACTTGCAGAACAAAAGAAGGCACTTATAGAACATGCTTATGATCCTTTAGAAGGTATGTTATTGCAACCAGAAGAGAAGCACACTTTCTTAGGTAATGCAGCAAGAGAGAAAGGTAAGTTAGACAAATGGGCAGGAGAAGAGCACAGATAGTTAAATTTAAAAATCTTTCGAAATTATATTACTAATTAGTGGTTAAAATGGAGCAAGATATAGATATGAAAAAACTACTCCTTGAATTTGAAAGGATTGATAGTAAAGAAGGTATAGTTAAAGAACTTTTTGTTATTGACAATCCTTTAGCAGGAAGTTTTAAAGTTAGTAATGGTAAAATTACCGCATACATTTATGTGAATGAAAACAGTATAGAATTCTTTATAGTTGATGATAAGGGTAATGTGAAAACAGGTGAGATTACAATTTGATTTTATCTGAACCATTCTCTTTTATGAGATTTTTTATATTTTATGTAGTAATAGAGAAGAGAGAATATCCAGATAATTATAGTGAGAAGGGAGTAGATTAAAAAGAACAATACAAACTCGGATAGATATTCTATTTTTTCTTTACTATGTTTGAACGCCAAAGCGTAAATAATTATTCCAGAGATGATTACAAATATAAAAGGTATTATAATCTTATAATCTAATGAAAGTAAAAATTCTCTTAGCGAATTATATTCCCATAAGTATATTTTATCTGTGTATATCCATGATTTTATTTTGAAAAACAAGTAATCTATGAAATCGTATATGTTTTTCATGGTGTAAAGTATGAGTATTATCAAACTGAGGAGTGTTATAGGATAAATT
>WAOB01000077.1 GCA_015521505.1 Nanobdellati archaeon
TATGTGGAGCTAAAGCTACCAGATAGTATAACGAGAGAGAAATACATATCACTTGCTAATGTAAAATTAGAAGAGATCGTAGAGTTTTCTCCAGATGAAGAATTTAAAATTCTAAAAGAATTAAGAGAAAAAGCGAAAAAGAGATCTGACCTCTCCCCGTGCTAAAGTGCGAGGATTCCAGCCAGAGCAAGGAGTAAATTTAAGGGACTGGTCTTAAGCCCGTTACGGCTATCCGCTATATTAGCAAATTTGCCGTTATGATAGGTTGCGAGGCGGGTATTTTAAGCAAATATTTCGCTCGTTTCTTTTTAATCTTTCTCGTGGCTTACTCAATTTACCCACCTCGTCATAGAAAATAACAAAACGCAAAAAATTTTTAAAGTTTAAAGAATTTTACCCCGCCTTAAAAAGCGAGGCTTGCTTTATCTTTTGTCAGTTCTAGATACAAACGTTCTAATAGATAAAATCAAAAGAAACGAAGAAATGTAGTTTTTCCTGTTCCTTCGTTGGATGAAGCTTAAATACGTTAGTTCTTTTCATGGTTTTATACATTTTTTCTCTGCTTTTTGCATAACTTATATATAAACGTTTCGCTTATCGTAACTTTTCTAAACCTACCCCTTAATTCATTCTTACCCTGAAGGATAAAGCTTTCTTAGTGATGTTGTAACAGAGCAAAATATATTTATAATTTTATTTTAAAATTTTATCTCCTATATATATTTATGCAGGTTAAAATTAACGAAAAAACGATAACAACAGTTCTTCTGATTATCTTTATATTAACCTTTGGTTTTACTATAAGAATAACAACTCTAACGAATAATGGATTGTTGTATGATCCTGATAGTTATTTTTGGTACAAGCTTGCGATGTATTTTTCAGGATTGGATACGGATTTCATTGAGAAGAGAGATGGAAGATTGATATATACACAAGCCTATTATCCAACTGGTAGGGATTTATCAAAGGAAATTCTTTTTCTACCTTATACTATTGGAGTAACGTTTAAATTCTTTTCATCCATAAACTTGATAGACTTTACAAAGGAATCGTTAATGAGATACATGATGTATTTTGGTGCCTTTTTTGGAGCTTTGGCTGGAGTTGTATTGTTTTTCTTATTCAAAGAAATCACAAACAATACAAGGGTTTCGTTCTTCTCTTCTTTAATATATCTAGCTTCATATGCTGCTTTCTCTCGTAATACTGCTGGAGATGCAGGCCAGGAATCTTTAGGCTTTCCATTAATCTTTCTCTGGATGTTGCTCTTCATCAAAGCAATAAAAGAAGAAACACTTAAACGATATGTAATTTACGTTGCATCATCCATAGTTATTTTTTCTCTTGCATCTTTAACTTGGGGTGGTAATGAATTCTTCTTAAGAGTTCTTGGAGTGACAGCTAACCTCTACATCTTATATCTTTTGGTAACGTTTAAGAGAAACGATCGATTCTTCGTAACATACGTTTCTCTGGTATATACATCGAATTTCATACGTGCAATGTTTACGGAGAGATATTCTTTAATCCCTGCATTAAGTTTTGAGAACATTTTAATATATTGTCTGCCTGTAGTTCTATATGCCTTCAACGTTTTATTCATCGAAATACATAAACGATTTAAAATAGAAAGAAAAAAAGTTTTGGCGGTTTTTCTTCTCATGTTTTTAGTATTAGGTTTCGTATATAACATTAAAACCGGTGCCTTTGAAAAGTTATACTCGTATTATATAAAGGGAGAAAAGAGTTTGACGGGAAATACTGTCGCTTATTATAGAACATCAAGCTTTGAGGATTTCAAGAACTATCATAAGTATCTGCTGATATTCTTACCGATAGGTTTAGCTTATATTGTCAGCATGATAATAAGAGGTAATAGAAGATTCGAATTGTTCCTATTAATTGTTTGGACTATTTTATCAATACAAGCGGCGTATTGGATGATTCGTCTCCACATGTTTCTCTCTGCAACGTTAGCAATATTAACTGTATTAACTCTTGACCTCATTTCAAAACAATCCAAAAGATATGGAAGACTTATCTTTTTCTTATTCGTAGGTTTGATATTGTTGGATGTAACGTCTAAAGGAATATCTTATGCGACAGGAATGAAATATGCTGATATTGGTGTAATGCCGTGGAAAGATGCAGGAGAATGGATCAAAAACAATACTGAAAAGAACTCATTACTCATACATTGGTGGGACTATGGCTATTATCTTCAAGTCTTTGCCGATAGGTATACGATAGTCGATGGAGGAAATGCTGGTCCTCCTATACCTGAAAGAAATGGTAGTTGGAACAGAAACATAGATGTAGCTCTTGCTTTTCTTTCTCCAGAAGAGGAATTCGAAAGATTGATGTACATATATAATCCTGATAATCTACCGACGTATGTTCTCGTATCTTTAGAAGAGCTTGGTAAATCGTGGGCTATAAACTATCATGCAACGAATGGTGGCAAATATACAAGAATCTTCCTGTATAACTTTGTGATTCCTTCGACAGGTAATGCTTCGTTGGATATACAGATAATTTCACGAAAACTCAACGATATAAGAATTGTAGGAAGGATAAGTTACTCGATTGAAAAAGATACGTACTACGTTTACGTACCTGTTAGAGTACCTGTTGATGATAGGAGATATACGATAGTAAATTATGTTTTCACGTATAAATCGACGGGGAACAAAACAAAAGACGTTGAAGAGATTAAAAGAATAGCCAGAACCGTTAGCTTAAGAAACTATTTAATAATACCAAGAATAAACGGATATGATATCTGGGTACAAATTGGAAAAGAAGGAGATGAAAATCTTCTTTTAGCAAAGCTATTACCTCTTGAACCGAATGGTAAAGGTAGAGGGTTAAAGCATTTCAAACTTGTCTATACAAACGGTTGGGTTTATATTTATAAGTATGTTCAATAAGATCTATTATCTAAGTACATAATTTTAAACTTATCATCCAAGAACTTTTCAATTCAGCTTGATATCTACTCTGTTTTAGCAATAGTTTCTTTAAGTTCTTCTATATTCAGGAGAAACATCTATGAAACGAATCTTTTAACATTCTTCTGGACAACAGTATTCAAATTTTAGGAGTAGGAAAAGAATAAACTAATGCACTCTAATAGGATAGACTCCACAGCCATGCTTAACGGAGAAATGCTCGTAGCCCAGTCTAGAGACACGATATAGCTACGGAACTCGTTGGTATAGATAGTGCTACCCTGCTCAACGTGCTTAAGCAAGATATTACATGAGGTACTGTAGTACTATTCATACCGATTTCCATAGCTATGGCTGATTGGCTTATTCCTAGTGTGAGTATTTCGCTTAGCGATAGCTACGTCTATGCGAATACTGTACCAGTGGTGTCGTTGAATTGTTTACCGCATTTTCTGCATTTACACCATTTGGCTAACAATGTTCACGAAGCATCCCTATTATTATCCGTAAGTGCCTGCTTAAGCTGATCCCAACTGCACACTATAAAAAACTATCCAACAATTAAATCATGTAGCATAAAATCAAGAGCGTAAAGTTTTTTTAGCGTCGTTTTCTGTAATCCTTTTTATAGGACTTGGCGTATTTAGAAGATCTTGGAATTCTCCTAACTTACCACGAGAAGTAAGGAACTCCAAATTTCGTTTCAATTAGTTCCTGAACCTCTTTTATTATTCGCGAATCTTTCCTTTCTTTGGGTTTTTCCTTCTGATCTTCTCGTAGTCTCTGGAGTTCCACATTTTTAGCCATGTGTAGCTAATTACTTTCATAATTCCTACCAATCTTACTGCTTCCTTAACGTTCATCCTTTGCAAAGGTGTCTCATGATATTTTTTAAGAACTCTTACACCTTTCTCTCTTTTATTCTTTAATCCAGCTCTTACTTGGTTTGATTTTTTTAGTATAAATAGTTTTACTCAGAACAATAATTTATGTTTTAATTCTTTCAGCGTTTATATTGTTATTCTAAAACATAATCTGTATTCTCTCCTCCTAACAAATAAGGCTACATAAAACAAATCTCTTTTATATTTCCATAAATAATATTTTATCTCTTTATTTATGAAAGTGATAAAATATTTTGCTTATGGCTCTAATATGCATGAGAAAGATTTAGAAAGATGGTGTAAAAAAAAGAATTATGAACCTATAAAACCTCTAGAGCGGCGAGTTGCAGTACTAAAAAATTGGAAGTTAGTATTTAACTACTATTCAACTAGTAGGAAAGGTGGTGCTGCAAATATTAAACCTCAGAAGGGATGTGAAGTATGGGGTATTTTAATGGTATTAAAAGAGGAGGATTATAAGAAAATAAAGAAAAAAGAAGGAGCACCATATTATTACAAGGAGATTACTGTAGAGGTAGAGACTAAAGATGGAAAGAAAATTTATGATGTTAAAACATTTAAGGTTGCTGAGGAACATGAAGAAGAGGATGATATATCTCCTACGAGAGAGTATCTCAACATTCTTATAGAATCTGCTGAAAAATATCGATTCCCTAGATGGTATATTGAAATGCTTAAATCTATAAAGACAAAAGATTAGATCTTATTTGTGATTTATGAATAGAACTATTTTATAAACCGCAAAGACGTGATAGAGTTAAGCTCTTTGATTAAACCGATGAAAAAGTAATTTCTTAAATCTATATATAAAATAAAATATATTCTTTTGATAAAATATTTTTTAATAAAAATTTTGTAAATGAATTTCGTTTATATCCAAGACAACGTTTATGGGAAAATCGTTCAAAAGTATTACTTGACCAATAATTTCCTTTGTATTTATTCTTCCAAACAATTTATAGGTTGTTTTTCTCAAATGTTTTACTCTAACCGACTTTATGATACGTTTAAGGTTCTCTATAATTTCTTCCTTCTTTACATTAAAAATTTCCTGCTTTTTTAGATACGGGTGAATATTCTTTGAAATGAAATCCTTATAAACGATTTTCCATTTATCCTCAGGTATTAAAATTTCCATAGCTATAGGTTCGTTTTTATGAAAAATAACAGCTCCAACCTGATTTTTATAGAAAGGTATATCTTCAACGTATTTTTTAAAGGATTCTTTGGCGATGTCGATCTTTTTAACGAGGTTATCTCTCTCAGAAATTGTCACGTTAAACATATATCGATTAACGTTTCTCCAAACATGTTCTTGTCCTAAATTAGCCATTAATGCAAATTTAACTTCTTTAGGAGCTGAATACATAGGAGAAAATCTTCTACTAGCTCTTATAGGATGAGATGCGTGGATGCATCTCGTATCTATTATTTCTTTTTCTCCTTCTAAAATTATCATACCAATAGATACCCCACGGGATTGAGTTGAAACACCTTTCAAGACGGTTGCCGGTCTTATCAAGACAGGTTTATCTTCAAGGTTCGAAACAACGATCTCACTTATTTTACCTGTATCCCTTATATCAAGTCTTGCCTCTTCAGCGAGGAGATATTCTTTATCGAAATTATTTTCATATATGATTGGCAATATAAATAAATTCGTATCTTTAATTCTTATTACTTCTTCGAATTTAAATCCATTCCTTTCGTTAACAATATCTTCGAGAAATTTCAGGATTTTTCCCTCCATATACAAATAATAATTA
>WAOB01000078.1 GCA_015521505.1 Nanobdellati archaeon
CCTTTGATCACTGGAAAGAAAAAATATTTTTGATTTCCAACATTATTTTGGATGAGAATTCTGATCCAAAAGAAGAATATATGGAAGCAAAAGATTCCTTAGATATATTAGAAGAAATAATAAGTGAAAGTTATAAGATATCGATTGAAAAAGAAAGTAAGGATTTAAGCTTTTCATCGAATTTTTCAAAAGAAGAATTTTGCAAAATTGTAAAAAAAGCTAAAGATTACATCCATGATGGAGAGATATTTCAAGTAGTATTATCACAGAGATTTAAAACAAGATTGGATTATGACTTAAAGAACGTATATTTATGTCTTAAGGAAATAAATCCATCACCGTATATGTTTTATCTCAAATTTAAAAACCTTAATATAATCGGTTCAAGTCCTGAAATTCTTGTAAGAGTTGAAGGTAAGAAAGCAATAACTAGACCAATAGCAGGAACTAGACCAAGAGGAAAAAATTCGGTTGAAGATGAAATATTAGCTAGAGAATTGATAAACGATGAGAAAGAAAGAGCTGAACATGTGATGCTCGTTGATCTAGGTAGAAATGATTTAGGTAGGGTTTGTAAATTTGGTAGTGTAAGAGTTACCGAATTCATGATTATAGAAAGATATTCACATGTTCAACATATCGTTTCTAACGTTGAAGGAATATTGAGAGATGATGCAGATGCTTTGGATGCGTTGATCTCATGTTTTCCCGCTGGTACAGTTACCGGTGCTCCTAAGATAAGAGCAATGGAAATAATCGAAGAACTAGAAAAAGAAAAACGTGGTATCTATGCTGGGGCTATTGGTTATTTTTCGTTTGAAAATCAATCGGATTTTGCTATTACTATAAGAACTATGTTTACTGATGACAAATATATATACACACAAACTGGTGCTGGTATAGTTTACGATTCTATTCCTGAAAGAGAGTATCAGGAAACAATAAATAAAGCTAAAGCAATATTTCAAGCATTAAAAATTGCAAAATGATATATGGTATTCATATTTCCAAGAGAAATTGATTTTAAAAGATTGGAAGAAGATATTCAGAACTATTGGGAGGAAATAAACCTCATAGAGAAAATTAAAGAAAAAAATAAAAACGGCAAGTTGTTTTATTTCCTCGATGGCCCACCATATGCTAGTGGTTCTATACATTTAGGTACAGCTTGGAATAAAACGATTAAGGATACGATATTGAGATATCTAACGATGTTAGGTTACAACGTAACAAGAACTCCAGGATGGGATTGTCATGGTCTACCTATAGAGGTTAAGGTTGAAAAGCTTCTTGGAATAAAAAGCAAGAAAGAAATTGAAAAAATTGGTATAAAAAAATTTATAGATGAGTGTAAGAATTTTGCATTGAAGCATGTCGATATAATGACAAAACAGTTTAAGAGATTAGGAATACTAATGGAATGGGATAATCCATACATGACGTTGACCAACGAATATATTTCCTCAGCATTCTGGACAATAAAAAAAGCTTATGAAAAAGGATTGCTTGAGAAAAAATTAAGAACATTAGCCACTTGTCCTAGATGTGAAACCGTATTAGCAGAAGCAGAAATCGAGTACAAAGATGTAGTGGATCCTTCTATATTTGTTATGTTTCCATCTAAAGAGAATCCAAACGAATTCTTCTTAATCTGGACTACTACTCCATGGACATTAATAGGAAACGTTGCAATTGCTGCTCATCCTGAATATATCTATGTTAAAGTAAAAACGGATAGAGGTTACTTAATACTTGCTAAAGATAGACTTAATGTTCTCAATGAGATTGGATTGAAATATGAAATCGTTGATGAATTTCCTGGAAAATATTTAGAAGGTAAACGTTACGAACATCCTTTAAAAGATTTAATTAATGTAAAAGTTAGAAGTCCTAAAGCTTATACAATAGTAATGGCGGATTTTGTAACTCTTGAAGAAGGTACTGGACTCGTACATTCAGCTCCAGGACATGGTCCAGAAGATTTTGAACTTGGATTAAAATATGGATTGGATATTCTTTGCCCAATAGATGAGAGAGGATATTTTAAGGAAGAAGCTGGCAAATATAAAGGGTTAAGAGCTAGGTATGATGATAACGTTATAATTAACGATTTAAAAGATAAGGGACTATTACTCTATGCTACTAAAGTAAGACATAGATATGGACATTGTTGGAGATGTGATACTCCAATCATTTATAGGGCTACGGAACAGTGGTTTATAAATGTAACAAAGATAAAGGATAAACTCTTGAAAGAAATTTTCAACGCAAAATGGATTCCTGAATGGGCCGGAGGATTGAGATTTAAGGAATGGGTTGAAAATGCAAAGGATTGGACAATTTCAAGACAAAGGTACTGGGGTATACCTTTACCAATATGGATCTGTAATAATTGTAAAGATATTTTAGTAATAGGTTCTAAAGAAGAATTGGAAAACATCTCAGGCAAAAAGGTTGAAGATCTGCATAGACCATATATTGATGAGATAACAATCATATGTAAGAAATGTAACGGTGAGATGAGAAGAGTAAAGGATGTTTTAGATGTATGGTTTGATTCAGGAGTTGCAGCATGGGCGAGTGTAGCATATCCTTCCAAAAATAAAGAAATTTTTGAACGACTATTTCCAGCAAAACTTATTATAGAAGGTCATGATCAAACCAGAGGATGGTTTTATTCTCAATTGGTATGTGGAGTTGTTTCATTTGATAGAATACCATATGAAAAAGTTTTGATGCATGGTTTTGTACTGGATGAAAAAGGACAGAAGATGTCTAAAAGATTGGGAAACGTAATTACGCCTGAAGATGTTATAGAGAAATATTCAGCTGATATATTGAGATTCTATCTGTTATGGGCAAACAAAATATGGGAGGATTTAAAGTTTCGATGGCAGGATGTTAAAGAAATATCTGATTCATTCAGAATATTATGGAACGTCTGTTACTTTGCAGCGTTGTACATGAATCTCGATAAATTTGATCCAAGAAAGTATGGATATGATTTTAATAAACATGAATTTAAGCATAAATTTAAGTATCAGATCGAAGATCTCTGGCTTCTATCAAAACTTAATTCTCTTATAAAATCATATAGAGAAAATTTCGATAATTTAAATCTCTTCAGTGTTGTAAGGGAATTACAAAAATTTATAGTAGAAGATTTAAGTAGATGGTATGTAACATTAATAAGACCAAGAACATGGATCGAAGAAGAATCTGAAGAAAAGATTTCTGCATATGCAACGTTGTATGAGACAATAGTGAAACTCTCGATATTACTTGCACCTATTGTACCACATATAGCCGAAGAAATTTACAAACGATTTGTTATGCCATTCAAAGGATTAAAATCAGTACATCTTGAAAGCATGATAGATTATAATGAGAATAAAATAGATAAAGAACTGGAAGATGAGATGAAAATAGTAAGAGAAATAATCGAAGCAAGTTACTCAGCTAGAGATAAAAGAAAGATTAAGAGAAGATGGCCTCTAAGAGAGATAATCATAGAAACAAAAGATGATCTCGTTAAAAAAGCGTGTGAAAGATTAAGACAGATAATATTAAAACAAGGAAATTTCTTCGAAGTAAAAGTTGTTAAAAGATTTGGAGATATAAAGTTTACGATCAACGAAAAACTCATAGGAATAACATTTAAGAAGAAATCAGCTAAAATATTAAAGATATTAAAATCTATGGATATATCAAAGGAAGATTTAGAAAAAGGAATTAAACTAAAGGTAGATAAAGAATCCATAACAATAGATGAGAGATTCTTTGAAATTGAAAAAATTTTACCAAAGGGATATGAATATGAAAAGTTCAGTAAGGGTTTTGTAATAATTAACACTGAGATTGATGAGGAACTGTTATCCTATGCATTTGCGAGAGAAATTGTTAGAAGAATCCAGCATATGAGAAAGGAATTGAATTTAAACGTTGAAGATTTTATAGAAGCAAGAGTAGAAGTTAAAAAAGAAAAACTTACTGAATTGATTAAAAAACATATAAATTATATCTCCAGAGAAACAAGAGCAAAAAGGCTAATGATTGATACAACAATAATACATGAAGGCTATATAAAGGAATGGGATATTA
>WAOB01000079.1 GCA_015521505.1 Nanobdellati archaeon
GATGAAGGTATTAAGCACTGAAACATGATGACCCCATGCAGGTCTGAAAAAATTAAAATTTAAGAAAATACCTCATGAAATTTAAACCTTCTAAAAATTTTCCATTTCTTGCATCTCTCTCACAGAATTTTAAACAATTCTTGATATTTTTATTACTTGAATAAATTAAATACGGAACTGGATCTCCCGTATGTGTTCTTATTTTTACCGGTGTTGGGTGATCTGGTAAAATAGCAAGCTTGAAATCATCTGTGATTTCGTTTATTTTATTTAGTATATGTCCAACAATTCTTCTATCAATCTCTTCCAAACATTTAACTTTTAATTCAAAATCTCCCTCATGTCCAGCTTCATCTGGTGATTCAACATGTATAAATACGAGATCGTTTCTTTTTAGTAATTCTATGGCATATTTTGCAAGATTATCGTAATTTGTATCAAAGCTTCCAGTTGCTCCTGGAATATTTGGAACTTCCATATGCAACAATTTTCCTATTCCTTTTATTACTATAACTTCAGCTGCAACACCTGCTTTCAACTTATATTTATCGTAAAAACTCATTGCTTCCGGTTTTCTTCCCTGTCCCCATAACCATATCATATTAGCAGGTTTCTTTCCTCTCTTCTTCCTATGTTTATTGATTTCATGAGGTTCTAAAACTTTTCTGCTCTCAATTATCATATCGTTAAGCTCCTTTATCTTTGGATTATTTCTTGGTTCAATTAAATAATTATAGATATTTTTTCCTACTATATCATGGGGAGGATATGTTTTAATCTCCTCAACATCCAATTTTGTAACAAAGATGTTTCTATATCCAATACCCGTATAAAATTTTCCAATATGATTAAAACGTTCGTTTAACTCCTTTATTAGAGAACGAGATTCTTCTGTTGTTATGTTATCAGCGTTATAACTAATGATTATGTTATTTTGAACTGTTATAAAATTGCATCTAAATGCAACATCATTTCTCTGTAAATTTATATCCAAAGCTAACGCTTCCAATGCTCCTCTACCAGTTAAATACTTTTTTGGATCATAACCAAGTATTGTCATATTCGCTACATCTGATCCGTAATCCATATCATCGAAGAGTGTTTTTATCAATCCTATTTCTGATCGTCTCTCTATTTCTCTAATATTCTCAAGATTTGCAACTTCTAAAGGTGTTTTGTTACTATATTCTTCCACTGGATAATCAGCCGCTCCATCAGGTACAAGAATAATATATTTCATAAAAAATTATAATCAAATATTCCTTTTTCTTAAATAATAAATCCATTCCTTGAGAGCTTGTTTTCTATCAATTATTATGAAGAGCTTACTCAAATAATGTTTAATCTTAAATCTCTCATCGAATTCTTTTCTAAAAGAAATTATTGCTTCAGAATCTCGTTTCATTATTTTATAGATACCATAAACTCCAAGCTTAAAATATTTTAGGTCATGAAGTGTAGATAAGGAGAGAATAAAATCAAAAGAATCAAACTTTAAAGGAAGATATTCAATTGATCCTAGTATCAAATTTCTGAAACTTTTACTTTTAGAACGCTTTAACATTTCAATACTATAATCTACACCTATAACCTCTTTGCATATTTTTTTCAATAGAATGCTTGAAATACCACTTCCACAACCCAAATCAACACAACGTCCATAACTTCTTTTTCCTAAGATTTTATATATAAGGTTAATTTTTTCCAGTTGTTCATTTAAATATAAATCATCATATATTTCAGCTAATTTATTATAATATTCCGGGCTCTTACAACAGGGTAAAAAAACGTTTTGTTTTGAAATTAGCATATTAAATTTTAAGTTAAGTTTAGTTAAGAATTTTTCTTTTTTCTTATGAAAAAATTTTTATTAATAGTTTTTATAACTATTCTTTTTAATATATCCTTTGCATGGTATAATATTACATTTCCGTTCAAATATCCTATAGAACTATCTAACAATTATTCATCAATCTTATACAATATAACCATGCCATTAAGTAATCCCATTTTTAACGAATCTAAATTGTTTTTGAGTTACCATTTTGAAATAGATGGATATCTTGCATATGATACTTCAGGTCTTGAAAATCATGGTATGATAAAAGGATATGCGAGATATGTTGAGGGATATGAAAATAAAGGGCTTGAATTTGATGGAATAAATGATTACATTGATGTATCCAATGTTACATACTTTTCATCTCCAATATATACTAGAACTGGTATATTTTGGATTTATCCAAAAGATATCAATAGATTACAAATGATATATAAAGAAGGAGATGATGTCTCCGGATTAAGTATGTATATATTGAATGAAAAAATATTTTTAGTAGCTTATAGAGATAGTGGTTTAAGAATAGCATACATAACAGCAAATATAAAGAATAAATCGTGGCAAATGATTGGTTATGTTTTTGATTATTATTCATATCCACCTTCATTAAAATTATATGTAAATGGACGTGTTGTAAATTCTACGCTTATAGACTTCTTTATTCCTATTCATTTGGGAAATGCATCTATAGGATATTCTCTAGGATCAATGATTTTACATAACTTAACAACAATTCAGAACTGTTGTTATTTTAAAGGAATAATGGATGAGATAAGATTTTACGATAGAGCTTTAAGTGATAATGAAATGTTTAATTTATACGCATTCAAAGCAAAACTTAACTATTTTGATATAAGATTTACGATGAAGAAATTTAAGAGATATAAAGTTACAATATATAATCCAAATAGTTATGATTTAACAGATTACCAGCTGAGAATCGACATTTCGGGAATTCCAATAGATAGGAATAAGTTAAAGATTTATGATGAGAATAATACTCTTATACCTTATTGCTTTGAACAATTAAATGGTGAATGTAATGAAACAATAAGTAATGTTATATGGGTTAAAATAAATATTTCAGCACTTAACTATATTATAATATATCTAGAAGAAGATGTAAAAACTGCTGTTAATGGGGAAAGCGTTTTTGATTTTTATGATGATTTCAACACGATTATACTAAATTTAAGTAAGTGGAGAATTGTTGAATATACAGGAATAGGTTGCTTAAAAGAATATAGATTGGAGAATGGTTATTTACGCGTATATGCATATTCATCACTGGACGTTTGTGGATATGAATTCATAACTAGAAAACAATTTTCACAGCAACGATATATATGGGAAGGAAAAGGTTTTTGGAGAAACCTTGACTGGTATGAAGGTACTGGTGATGTTGCATCCTTATATATAATAGATTCAAACAATCAAAGAACGGGATTGTCAATATCAATATTCTTATCTATATTTGGCAATATAATATTTGAATGGATTGATGATACAATTACATCATTTGAGAATGTTCCTGATTTTGTCGAAGGTAATTTTAGTTTCGAGTATATAATAGATGGTACTACTTACCAACTAACATTATCCGGAACATATAATAGTTTGACATCCTTTACTAGTGCTAATGTAATAAGGCCTTTTAATTTAAGTATAAGAACATATGTTGAATATTTCATTATAAGTCCAGTAAGTGTTGATACTTATTACGATTGGATAAGAGTCAGAAAATATGCTGATAATATACCTTCATATATAATAGAACCAGAGTATGATTCCGAATATGAATTATTATTAGACTATGAACGAAAAAGCGATAAGGAATTTTTAGTTGTAATACCAGCTATAGGTATTGGAGAGAATTTAAATCTTTCTATTTACTTTGGAAATCCAAACGCTTTAGATATTAGTAAACCCCTTGAAAAATTTATTCAATATAAAGGATCGTATGATACTGGTATAAGATATTATGATACGGGATATTATACTGTTATTGATTTCAATATTGCTAGAAATATAACGTATGGATGGATAACGTTAAACTATTATGATTCGGACGGAGATACTTGGAGAGTATGGGTTTATTGTGATAATATAGTTATATATGATTCCAACTGGCAAACAGGTATAACTGGATTTCTAGCAAATGTATCTTTAACAGGATATGTATGTAAAGAAATAAAGGTTAGAATGTATGATTTGGAAGGTAATGATTATGTCAGATTATGGGGAAATTACTACGTATTAGTTCCTAGGACTGTTTCTCTGCCTTATAACATTTATGGTCTGGAAAGAAATATAATATTAAACTTTACATTTCCAAAAGGTGAAATTTCAAATAGATTTATTGAATTTAACGTTTCATCAAATGCAAAAATTTTAAACGCAACAATTGAACTGGATGATCTATTCACAATTAAAAATCTTACGATGAACATATCAAGAGATAAACTGAAAGCATATTATAGACTTGAATTCGATTGCAATGAATCTTATGTTGGTTTATATCGTTATAGATATTATATAGATTTGGTATGTAATACAACAAACATTACGGAACAAAACAATTTCACCCTTGTTGCATCGGTTGAATTAATATGGAAGAAAAGTGTGAAGAAGATCTTCATATCCCCACCTTCCTATAATATAACGGTAATGAAATTTGGATTACAAGCATGTGGGGGCAATGTAACGTTGAGAAGTTTTACATTACGTTATATCTCTCCAACAACGTTTAACATATCTTCTATTAAAATTAAATTCTTCGTAGACTTAGCAAATCGTCAAACGATACAAAATCCGGACATTTATTATGTTCAAGTTACGGATGTGTATAGTTTTACGGATGAATATCTAATGATCCCGGTTAGAGTAGATAAACTTGAGTATACGAGGATTGAGATTGGAAAAAACAAAACATTCGCTGTTGTTGTAGATGCATATTAATTATGAAATATCAATCAACGATATTTACAACGTTGATAATAATGGTAATGGTAATTGTTCTTTTTAGTATAGCTTATACTTTTATAAAGACAGCAGAGATAAGAAGAGAGGGAGGAAAATTATATGAAATCGTTAAACCCATACAAACGATTGAAGTTTTTGAAGCAAATTGTTTAGAAAACAACAGGATAAGAATTGGAATATATAATTCTATGAAAGAACCAATATATAATGTAACAATAAAGATGTATTATGAAAATTACTCTTTATATGATACAATAACCATCAAAGAACTTCCTCCTCTTAACATCTTTAGATTCGAGACTTATCATCCAAATGAATCTTTTCGTATTAAAATATATTATAAAAATAAAACTATAAGGGAGATATACTTCACATGCAAATAAAAGCTATAATTAATAAGATCCCAGAACTTTTAACAATATCCTGTATAATAGATGTATGTTCATACAAACCTGGAAATGTCTCGAGGTTTTTAGATTTTGAAGATGTATCGTTTGAAGATTTTATAATAAGTTCGATTGCGATATTTAATCCTACGAGAATATTAACGGAAAAAAGTTATAAAGTAATAAGAAGAAAATTACCCTTAAGAAATATAAGAATCGGTTACTACATGAAGAAAGCATTAATCAATACTAGAAAATATGTTAAATCGAATACAAATCTAGGTATAGTTATGTTATCATATCCACTCTTAGTAGCAGTTGTATATTCAATAGTAAGAGATAACCTTGAAAACTTATCTAAAAATTGTATAAAGGTATTGAAGAGTACAACATACAAGGATACAATAGATTTATATAAAGCGATAGTGATATCAAATGCAAACATACCTAATGTAAATCGTTTAAACGTATACGATGAAAATTCGTTTAAAATTATAAAAAGGAACAATATAAATTTATATGAGATTATGAAATATACACCAAAATACGATTTAATAGCAAAAGAGTATCTAGAAGGTTACCCCATAACAATCGATACGTCTAAAAAGATTTATAAACTCATAAGTAAGGGATTTAGTTTGAGAAAAGCTGTTGAACATGTTTATATTTCGTTATTATCTAGGTATGAAGATTCTCATATTATAAAAACCAGTGGTTTAGAGTATGCTAAAATCGTTAAAAAGTATGCTAAAGAAGTTTTAGATGGTAAGATAGGAGTTAAAGAATTCGAATCGTATTTAATTGAAAACAAGCTAAACCCAGGTGCTATAGCAGATATAATAGTTTCTTCAACTTTTTTATTTTTAATATATTATTATGCGGAAAAAAATAATCGGAAGGGTTTGGAAATTTGGCTCAAATATTGATACGGATCAGATAATTCCAGCAGAATATTTAGTTACGGATGATGAAAAAGAACTCGCTATACATGCTTTCGAAAAAGTCAGGCCAAACTTTTACAAGCTAGTGAAGCAGAACGATATAATAGTTGCGGAATATAATTTTGGTTGTGGTTCTAGTAGAGAGCATGCTGTAAGAGCTCTTAAGGGATTAGGTATTGGTTGTGTTATAGCAAAAAGTTTTGCAAGAATATTTTTTAGAAACGCAATAAATCTCGGATTATTAGTTGTAGAAGCTGATATCGTTGCTGATGAAGGTGATATTGTTGAAGTAAATCTGGATGAAAATATTATTTATAATAAAACTAAAAATTTAAGTTTCAAATTTAAAAAGCTTCCGAATTTTCTTCTTGAGATTATTGATTCGGGAGGCCTTATAAACTATGTCAGAAAAAAGTATCAAGTATAAACTCTTAGCTACGGATGTTGATGGGACATTAACAGATGAAAATAGAGAGTTGGATATTGATGTTTTAAAATTTATAAGAGAAATAAGAAAATATTTGTTGGTTGTTATTACTACAGGAAATAATTTATATACGGCTGAACTTCTTGCATCATTAATAGGAGTGTCTAAGGATTACATAATAGCTGAAAATGGTGGTGTTCTAAAATTAAAAGGTAGAATAATTGTTTTAGGTGATAAAAGAAAAGCTCTTAAAGCATATGAATACCTAAAGGCAAGAGTAAAAAACGTTGAAGAAGTAAAAATGAGTTCTCAACGATTAACTGATGTTGCATTGAAAAGAACAATCGATGTGAGAATTTTAAGAGAGTATTTGAAGAACTTTGATATCAAAATTTACGATACGAAATTTGCAATTCATTTGCTCGATAAAAACGTTGATAAAGCAAGAGCTTTAGAAAAACTGATCAATCATTTAAATATAAAACCTGATGAAGTTATAGCTGTTGGTGATTCAGAAAACGATCGTAATATGTTAAGATTAGCAGGCTATTCAATATGTATTGGAGATGAAATAAAAGATGTTGCCGATATATGTTTTTCTGAAAGATGGAAAGCTTTCAAACATATCTTAGAAATTCTAAGATGATCAGGGAGATTGTCCTATTAAATCAAGACCTTTTTCCTCTTTTATATTCAGCATAACATTCATATTTTGAACAGCTTGACCACTTGCTCCTTTTATTAGATTATCTATTGCAGCTATTATAACTAATCTCCTCCTTTCATGATCTATCAAAAATCCACCTATATCTAAGTAATTTGATCCTCTTATGTTATTGAGTATTGGAACTTCACCGATATTTAAGATTCTAATAAATTTTTCGTTCTCATAACATTTTAAAAATCTCTTCCTAACTTCTTCTTCAGAAATTTCCTTTTTAAGAAAAACATGTATCGTTGAGAGTATTCCTCGTGTTACTGGTATCATATGAGGTGTAAAATTTATCAGTACTCTTTGATGAGTATATTTTTTTAACTCTTGCTCAATCTCTGCTACGTGTCTATGGCCTATAATCTTATAAGCAATGATATCTTCATTTATGAACGGAAAATGCGTTACATCTTTAGGACTTGCTCCAGCACCAGATACGCCGGATTTTGAATCTACAACAATTCTTTCTAAATCGATTATGTCAATTATTGGTACTATGGAAGGTATTATACTCGTTGGATAACAACCAGGATTTGCTACTATCGAAGCGTTTCGTATCTCCTTACGATTTAATTCTGTTAAACCATATGGTGCATCAACATCTTTTGCTTCATGTTTTATACCATATATTTTTTCATATATACTTTTATCTTTAAATCTAAAATCCGCAGATAGATCAACGACTTTTATTCCAACCTCTAAGAGTTGTTTAACGTATCTCATTGCAATACCATTAGGAGTTGCAAAGAATACAAAATCGCAATGCTTTATTACTCTATCTATATTAAATTTCTCAAACTTTAAGTTTAAAATTCCTCTGAGATTTCCATGTACGAAATAAATTGGTTTATCTGCAAATCTATCTGAGGTGGCTATTTTTATTTCAGCTTCGTCATGTCGTGATAATATTCTCAATAACTCACCACCGGTATAGCCTGAAGCGCCTATAATTGCGATATCAACCATATTTAACAAATAACTTTTTTAAAAATATAGCCCGGGCCGGATTCGAACCGGCGTCTCGGGGTCCAGAGCCCCGCATGATTGACCGCTACACTACCGGGCTACTTAACGTTGATTTCCTATAATTATGATTTTAAGATAACTTTAAAACAACTTAAAGTTAAGAGTTTTTATATAGTATTTATGAATCTTGATAAATATAAACCAGAAAACTTAAAAAGAATATCAAAAGGCATGATAAATATACATCCTATACAAAGAGGTGGTATTTTAACACAAGATGCTAGAAAAATATTACTTGATTGGGCCGATGGATATTCAACGTGTGATATTTGTTTAGAAGGAAGAGTTGATCTGCTTAAAAATCCCCCCGTTGATGATTTTAAAAGAGATCTTGCTGAATTTTTGAAGATGGATGATATAAGATTTACAGCTGGTGCTAGACATGCAAAGTTCGTGGTTATGAAAGCCTATGCTAAAGATGGTAATGTGATAGTTTTAGATTCTCTAGCACATTATACTTCTTATATAGCAGCTGAATTGAACAACTTACGAGTTTATGAAGTTCCGAACACGGGATATCCGGAGTTTAAAATAAATCCTGAAAATTATGCTGAAGTGTTCGAAAAAGTAAAAGAAGAGACAGGTAAATATCCAACACTTGCACTGTTAACACATGTGGATTATAGATATGGTAACGTTGCGGATGTAAAAGAGGTTGGAAAGATATGCAGGGATTATAACATACCTCTTATTTTAAACTCTGCTTTTGGTGCTGGACTGATGGAAGTTAGAGGTAAAGACTTACTTATAGATTTCTTAATATGTAGTGGACATAAAACTTGGAGTGCAACTGCCCCTATAGGAATACTTGCTACTAATTATGATTACGTTGATGTTGTCTTTAAAAAATCTGAAATACGTGGAAATTGGAGCGGAAGAGCATTCACAAAGAAAGAGATTGCTTTTTTTGGATGTTCACCGGTATACGGGTTACCATTGGTTACATTAATGGCTTCATTTCCAACAGTTGTTAAAAGAGTTAAAAAATGGGATGAAGAAATTAAAAAAGCCAGATGGTTTGTTAGAGAAATGGAAAAAATTGAAGGGATTAGATTATTGGGAGAAAGACCTAAGAAACATACTCTTTTACACTTTGAATCTCCAACATTTCATATGATTGCAAAGAAACATAAAAAGAGAGGATATTTCTTATATCATGAATTAAAGAAACGAGGAATAATTGGAGTTCAACCAGGAATGACAAAGAGTTTTAAAGTAAACGTTTATGGTCTCTCATGGAAGGAATTAAAAACGGTTGTCGATGCTTTTAAAGATATTGCCGAAAAATATGGTATAGGAGTTGAAGATTGATGAAGGATGATTTTAAAAGATATTTTAAACTCTCCTTAGATCCTGTTGCTGTTAAATTTTTAGATAAAGAATTAAAGGAATCAGAACGTAGCTACAGGTATTGTGAAGCTGTTAGGATTGCAGCATCTCAGGGAAAAAAGGTTGTATTGAACAAAAGAAACATTTCATGTAGTAACGCATTAAGTGTTCTTGGATTACTCCCATCGGTATTTGATAAGAATCCCAAATACAAGAGTATAGTAATAGAACCTTATAAGGGACAAGATTGTGATGTCGTTATAGTTATAACAACTCCGGAAAGAGTTATGAAAATAGCATCTTCCTATTATCAGATATTTAAAAAGGAATTTGTTGCAAGATTCTCGGGTGAAACCGCTGTTTGTGGTGAAGCAACAATAGAAGTAATGGAATCAAACGAGCCAAATGTTACTTTTCTATGTCAAGGTGCTCGAAAACATGGTGGTTATAAATTTGATGAAGTTGTTATTGGTTTTCCGTTCGAAATTTTCAAGTTATTTGAGAATGAGATAAGAAAAAACAGAATTAAATCTTTATGTGGATGTTTAATGGATGATCTTCCTAGACATATTGTAGAAAGATTTGAGAAGCTTGGCTTTGATAAAGCGACAGATCATTTCATAGGAATGTTTAATGGAAAAATAATAAGGTTATACATTCTTAAAGGAGAAAAGTTATATGGTGTAGCAATTTTCACATCGATCAAATGTAAGGATGAAAAAGAAGCTGAAAGAATAATAAAAAATTATAAAGGAGACTTAATATTAGTAAGAAGAGAGAATTGGATTGATGTTTCAAAAACATTGGAATATGAAAACTTCGAAGAAGATGTGTTAAGAGATGAATTTGAGAGAGAACTTAAAAATACAATAGATGTTATTATTAAAGAATCAAAATCGTTGGTTAAGCAATCTCAACAATTATAAATTTAAAGAAGAAGCATCATCATAAGAACGATGAAAAATGTAGTTCCTATTATTTTAGAGATAATATCTCCAAAATCTTCAAGTCTAGCTTTTAGGATATCTCTGATCATATGATACCCATCTGTTGCAGCTACACCAAAACTTATAGGTAATAGATTTATCATTCCTATACCTACATTTAGAAGGAAGATCCAAAACATTAGATTATGTAAAAATTTATATAAATCATTTTTGTAATTATTTGTCATAAGTATTCCCAGATAGACTCTATTATCTTTTTCGCCAAGTTTAACCTTAAATTCTCCTCTATTTGTTTTTATTAATATAATATCTCCAGGATTATATTTTTCAAGAATTCTAAGCAAATCTCCTGTGGTTTTTACTTTTTCTCCGTTTATCTCATAGATAATATCTCCTTTCTCTAATATTTTAAAGGATGGCGAATTTTCAACAACGTTTAAAACTTTAACACCATCAAAATAAAACGGTTGCACGAGTAATAAAAATGCAAAAATTCCCAAAATTATATTGGATAATGATCCTGCAGCATAAATTTTAAGTTTGGAATATAGACTCTTTTTCATAAGATCCTCCTCTTCAGGTTCTACAAAAGCACCTATTGGGATAGATAAGAAAAATATAGCACCGACACTTCTTATACGAACATTTTCTATTAAACTAGCGACACCATGAGAGAATTCGTGAAAGACTACTGCAAGAAATATTGCTATAAGACCTTCTACTAAAGGAATTGTAACACCAGGTATTACCAACATTGCTCCTCTTGTCTCTTTATATTCTTCTATAGTAAATTTTTTATATAGAAAATCGAAAGTTAAATATATTGTAATAAGCATTACTAATATTCCAAAAAATATTCCAAAGGTAAAATATAAGTTCCACATTTTTTTATATTTGGATAACGATTCTATTAA
>WAOB01000080.1 GCA_015521505.1 Nanobdellati archaeon
CTTTAAAACAGAGGATGCTAAAATAGAGAATATTGAAAAAATACTACCATACTTAGACAAAAAATCTAAAGGAGATTTGGATCTTCTTTGTTATGAAGCAATAGAATATTATGAAAATTCTGAATTCAAGAAAGAATACAATAAGAGGTTAATGAAAAAGATAGAAATGAAAAGATATGGTGAAGAGGAACCGTTAGAAGAAATAGAAAGAGTTAAGAAGGAATTTATAAAGCATGGAGGTAACATTAAAATGAGAATAGAAGAAGAATTTTTTCCTAACACTATAAAAAAAATACTTGCAGGACTTCAAGACGGTAGAAAGAGGGGTATATTCATATTATTAAATTTTCTAAGAAAAATGAATTGGAATTGGAATGAAATCGAACATAAAATTGAAGAATGGAACAATAAAAATGCAGAACCACTAAAGGAAAGTTACATTAAAGCACAGATAAATTATTTCAAAAGAAATGAACAAAAAATAAAGAGCATCCCTCCGCCTAACTTTGAGACAGCAGGATATTATGATGATATGGGAGTATTAGATAGAGAAGACTTAAAATTAGGTGTAAAAAATCCCATAAGTTATGCATATAAAAAGAAACTTATGAGTTTAAAGAAAATGAAAAGGGTGAAAAATTATGAGAATAATAATAACAGGTACACCGGGAACAGGAAAAACATCAGTAAGTAAAAGACTCCATGAACTCACAAAACTTCCGGTAATACATTTAAATGAAGTAATTATCAAAGAAAAGATATATAAAGAATATGATGACAACAGAGAAACTTATGTAGTTGACATGGATAAAATGGAAAGATTTTGTGAAAAATTAGATAATGTTATCATAGAAGGTCATCTTTCTCATTATTGTATGAAAAATGATGATATCATAATAGTATTAAGGGCAAACCCTCTTGTACTCAAAAAGAGATTAAGACAAAAAAAGTATAATGAAAAGAAAATTATGGAAAATGTGGAAGCAGAAGTTATTGATGTAGTTTTACAAGAAGTTTTAGACTTGGCATATAACAAAGATGTTGAAATCTATGAGATAGACACATCAGACAAAACCATAGATAGGATATCTATAATAATAAAGAATATCATTGAGGATAAAGAATATGCAAAGAACTTCTTACCAGGAAAAGTAGATTACACAAATTATCTGTTAGAAGGAAAATACTTATAATATGAAGAAACTCTAAAATATATCATACTTAGGATCGTGCATTTTCATCAATCTTCTTATCTCATTTAAGATATTCTTCTCTTCATCTGTCAAGAGATGTTGGTTTTCAATCAAAATCTTATAATCGTGTTTCGGTATTACAGAATAAAATACATCTCCCTCTTTTATATTTCTTCCAACGAAACCTCTATCTACAGATATGGCTATTAAATCTCCTTTTTTTGCTTTAGAAACATACTCTCCTTTTATTTGCATCCCTATTATAGTTCCTATGACTTTGCCTTCTTGATTCATTATTTTTACATTCGGTTTAACTATCCCTGTTTCCACTTCACAACCTATTATAGCAGGTTTACTTTGCCTAAAAACAAAATGTTCCAAAAATTTAATCTTAAAAGGATATGTTATCTCCTCCAATATCTCCTTTTCCTTTCTTTCTTTAAGTTCTTTTTGATATTTTTCGTATTCCTCAAGTATATGATATATAACATTGGAAATAATGACCTTAACCTTATTCGATTTCGCAATTTCCAATGCATCCTCATCTACTCTCACATTAAAACCGACAACAATTCTCTTCTCCTCAGGCATAGATTCTATTAACATTACATCTTTCTTTGCAATGTTACCTATACCTGCTTCTCTTATAGGGATGTCTTTATTTTTAAAGACATTTACTATGGCTTCTAAACTCCCCAGGGCATCTGCCTTTATCAAGATACCCTCTATATCCTTACTAAAAGTAATTGTCTCTACATCCTTCTGTAATTCATCTATGATTCGTTCTTTGTTTATTTTAGAATCACTTCTCACTGCAATAAATGATGTTCCCGCAATAACATCCTCTATATTGGGTGCTGCGATTTTTATCCCACTTGCTGCAATTACTCTATCAAAAGAGTTAAACTTACTTTGTATTCTTAACTCTTGCATAGGTGAAGGTTTAAAAATACCTCTAACTTTTGTTTCTATAACCTTTTCAGGATGTGCTATAAACATTAGGTCTCCCTTCTGTAAAGATCCATCATAAAGAATAGCATCTATAGTAAGACCCAAACCTTTGGTTTCTTTAACCTCTAAAACCACTCCTTTTCCATTATCTTGAGGGTTTATATATAGCTTATCCTTTAGGAATTTATTAACAAGTCCTATAAGTATTGTTAATAAATCACTTATACCCTCTCCCGTTAAAGCAGATATAGGTATCGCAGCAAGAGTTTTTGTAAAATCTTTTATTTCATAATACAGATCCATCTCAAAACCCATCTCAGAAAGTTGAGCAACAACAGTGTAGAACTTATTGTAGAACTCTTGCTTTGTTTTTTCATTCTGTTTATTAAACGTACTCAAGAAATCCTCATCCTTATAAGATTTCCATCCATATAATCTATCTATTTTATTCAAAGCAACTACAAAAGGAGTTTTATACTGTTTTAATATTTCTATACATTCTCTGGTTTGAGGCATAATACCCTCATTTATATCTACAACTAAAATTGCTATATCAGCCAAACTTCCTCCTCTTTTTCTTAGAAGAGTAAATGCTTCATGTCCTGGCGTATCAATAAATAAAAGCCCCGGTACTGGTATGGAGATACCATATCTCATTAAAAGTTTAGAACATATTTTTTCTAATTGCTTCTTAGTGATTTCACTAGCGCCGATATGTTGAGTTATACCTCCTGCCTCTTTCTTAGCAACAACGCTCTTCCTTATATAATCCAACAAAGTGGTTTTACCATGATCCACATGTGCCAACACAGAAATTATGGGCTGTCTTATGTATTTTCCTTCCATAGGTTTTATATTTTTTGATAATTTTAAAAAAGAACTTTAGATATTATTAACTCAAGAAAGCATTTCATAGGCAATATCTTCTAAAAACACATAGAAGTTCATGTATTCCCTTCTTGCCCTTCTTGTATTTACCTTTACCTCCTCTCTCCCCTTTATACTATTCCGCTAATCACACTTACTATAATTGCATTCAGGATTTATACATGTAAAACATCCTGTCTCTGCCTTTAATGTCTTCATATTACATTCCGGACATATCTTCAATTTCTGCTCATTTATTTCTATATTATCACTTTTCAAAGGGTGAGATAAATTATTTGAAAGTGATGCAAATTTTATTAACGTTTCATCTCTCTCTTTTTTTATTAACCCTATTTCTTCAAAAAACTTTTCTATAACTTCTGCTATTTCTCCATAAATACTATGGATGTATTTACCTTCCTTAAGATACCCACCATTAGGATCATGTATGCTTCGCAATTCCTCTAATATAAACACAGGATTATCCGATTTCCTAAAAATGGCTGATATTAACCTAGTTAATACTGCAAATTCTGCTGCCTTACTCAAATCCTTACTATTAATAAACATCTCATAAGGTTTTTTTCTTCCGTCTTCTTCAATATATCCAATAGTTATATATATATTATGCTTCGTATATCTACTTTTTAACTTATATACCTTAGCATTAATCACCTCTGGTCTTTCAAATTCTTTTTTAGTAAACTCCGTCTTCTGTACAGATACCTCTTTTTCTTTCTTTCTCTCGTTTTTTACTTCCTTAACCTCCAACATCTCATCAACTCTTATCACCATATAACACCACCCCTATATTTATGTAATATTTATCAAACCCTCTCTATATGCGTGGTATATTGTATAAAGTTTACCATTAATAGAGATTACATCATCTCCTTTAACCTCAATCTCTCTACCATCTCTCGTCTTTATCTTAAAGGTTTTCTCTTTAAATTCCTGGAATGGTGTTTTCTTGCCTTCAACGCTCAAAATAGGAAATCTACTTCCATCTCTATAAATTGTTACTCCTTTCAATCCAAGTTTCCACGCATAAATATAAAGATTGCTGATAGTTTCTGGATCAATATCTTCTGGAAGATTGATAGTAGAAGATATACTATGATCAACATACTTTTGTGCTATTGCTTGCATCTCTATTCTTTTGAAAGGATCTATATGATGAGCAGTTCTAAAGAAATGTTCTGGTAAAATCTTCTTTAGTTCTTCTTCATCCTTTGCATTTTGTACCTTTTCATTTAAATCATACATATCTATATATCCCTGAACTGTTGAATGGAATATCTTAAAAAACACATTTCCAAAAGATTCGCTTCTTCTAGTATAATATAAAGCAAAAATAGGCTCAATACCACCACTTACTCCTATATAGTGTTTATCTTTATATTTAAACCCTAACGCTATATTAGAAATTGTTCCTGTAGGTGCTATAGATAGCAAAGCAATGTTTCTCAATCCATGTTTTTTTATCTCTTTCTTTACATCTTCATCCAAACTTTCTTGGAAAAATGGATTCTTTGAATACTTTTCATAATTAAATATTTTTAACTTTCCTTTTTCTTTAGCCAATTTTGATGAGGTTCTATATGCTTCATTTGCAATAGTTCTCATAACTTTTTCAAATATTGCTATACCCTTCTCACTATCATACCCTAAACCAATTTGATTTAACATGTCAGCAATTCCCATAACTCCTAAACCTACTCTCCTTGTTTCTTTTGCTGCCGTTCTTTGTTTCTCTAATGCGTTCATCATACTATTCCACGTAGTTATATTATCTAAGAACCTTACAACAATACTTATAGTGTGTTTTAACAAATCAAAATCTATCTCGGCATTACTTCTATATCCGTTCCTTACAAATCTTGATAAATTTATGGATGCTAAATTACAAGCACCTCCATCCTCTAATGGTACTTCTCCACAAGGATTTGTTGTTACTATATCCCTTCCAAGGTAATTTGATGGAGAATATTCAACCATTCTTGTCCAAAACATCAAACCAGGTTCTGCTGTTTTATAATTACTCTCAACAAACTCATCCCAAATATCTCTTGCTTTAACTAACTTCCTTATCTCTCCTGTCTGCTCTGAGGAAAAATAAAGTAAGTAATCTCCAGCATATTTCACTGCTAAATCATAATCTCCATCATCTAACTCTATCACATAATCTCCATAAACATCTCTTTTATTCACATCTTCCAAATCATCTTTTGTAATGTCTTTATTATATTGCTCTTGTAAAAATCGATTTAATTCAGAAATATCGTCAAAAACACCTATGAGCTCGTACTTATCTATATCTTTAGTGGGCATTCCATAAGAGTAGTGTATATCTTTTATATTATCCACTTTAGTTACCTTACCCTTCTCTTTTTTCTTATAGAGAAGAATTTTATCTTTACCAAAAGTGTTTTGCTCCTCTATTGCTTTCATGAACTCGTCATTCATCTTTATACTTATATTGGCAAACCTTACCTGAGTGTTTTCCATTACAACTTTTTTTATCTTTTCCAGAATCTTATGATCATCTATACCTACTTCCCATTGCAGTTGGTTTACTATTTGATTAGTTATCCAATTCGGTATTCTTTTGACATTTATAAAATCTATAACATCAGGATGCTTTGCATCAATAGTTAACATTAAAGCCCCTCTTCTACCACTCTGACCTATCAGTCCAGTTGTCAAAGAATAAAGTTCCATAAAACTCACAGCACCAGTAGATCTATTTGCTGCGTTGTGTACAATAGAATCTTTTGGTCTTAAAACAGAAATGTCTATCCCTATCCCACCTCCATAAGAATATGTTCTTGCCGCTTCATAAGCTGCATTATAGATTCCTTCTATACTGTCGTCATGAATTAACGATACAAAGCAATTTGCAAGTGTTTTTAATCTATATAAATCTCCTGCCCCTGCTATTACTCTTCCTCCAGGTAAGAACCTTCCTTCATAAAGTTCAACATAAAATTTTTTTGCATATTCTTTTGCTTTTTCATCATTCTCTTCCACTGCTGCAACAAAAGATGAGATCCTTATGAAAACTTCCTCTGGTCTTGTTTCAATAAGATTGCCCTCTTCATCTCTTAAATAATATTTCTTTTCATAAATACTCTTAGCAAGTTCATTATCTCCCAAATAGTTATCATGTTTTGGTAACTCGCCCCTTTGATATAGCTCATACAAATATCTATACAGCATCTCATATCTTCTAATATATTTTTTATCAACTTTTTTTATCATCTTACTCTCAAATTTAAACATTTTCTCAATACCTTCAGGTAACATTTGTTCTCTTTGTTTTTGCACCATTTTAATCACCTTTAAGTAAACACAAAATATTGTATCTCTTTATCTCAATATAACTATATATTGACACAAATCTTTAAAAGTTTTTCCACACTATAAAATATATTTTATTCTTCATTATTTTCCCTTTTGTATTTTTGATATCTTAACTCCCCTATATCCTCTAATGCATTCAGATATCTAAATAAAGTAAACAAATAATCTGATAATCTGTTCGTATAACCTAACAATTCTGAAGAGATGTACTTCTCTTTAGATAATCTAACAAGATTTCTTTCTGCTCTTCTGCATATCGTTCTAGCAATATTTATTATTGCAGAATTCTCGTTAGATGTTTCCAAAATAAAAGTATTTAAAGGTTTAAGAATTTTAGAGTATTCTTCTATTCTCTCTTCCAACCAAGTAATATGTGTAGAAGTTATTCTGTTCTCTGGTTTTCCTATGTCTGATAACAAATTATGAATATCATTCATTATCTTGATCAAATCTTTTTTTATTCTATCGTTATCTATTTTACTATATCCATAACCTAGCCATGCTAACAGTTCATCAAAACACCCATATGTCTCTATTTCTAAAGAATCCTTATCTATCCTCCTTCCATTATAAGTAGATGTTTTTCCTTTATCTCCAGTTCTTGTATAGATCATAATAACAACAATTAATTCAAAATATTTTAAAATCTTTGGTTAGATTTTTCCGAATATACCTATATATTTGATTATCTTCATTTCTACAGAGAAGTATGTCTACAATAGTATGGAACCGCAGCAGAAATCATAATTATTTTAAACAGAAACAACATAATAATATATATATGAGTCATTAAAATTTTAATTATGAGGATTACATCATCAACCACCATAATAAAAGGAATAACACCTATCGTAGCAATTGTATTGCTGATGTTGTTAGCTATAAGTTCCTTTGGTTTTATGTATAATTTCTTTACAAAAATACAATCTACTACACAGGAAGAATCTTTTGAATCTCTTAAATCAATCGCTACTGATTGTGTAGAAATACAATCTGTAGGAGATGATATGATCACAATATATAATTGTGGTGAAGGAGTAATAAATAATGATACTGTAAAAGTATTTTTTGAAGATATAGAAGTACCGTTTTGGATTAATAAAGAAATATTAAAAGGAGAAACAGGTATAATATACTATCAACTCAATTCAGATGAATGTTCTGATCCATCAAGATATACGATCTCTATATTAACTCCCTTTGGGGATAAAGTAAGTAAAGAAGGGAAATATCCTACAGATTTTGATAAAGACGGGATAAAAGAAGGATGCTATAATAATAGAATAGTAGAGCTTTCCATAGAGGATTTAAGATCTCAGTATCTTTATAATGGATATCCCCTACTTTTTCTCTCAAGATGGGCATGGTATCCGATAGTTTTCGATTTTTCTGTAGGGTATAGAACTATATTCACCAACGATCTAATAGAGTACGTGGAAAAGCCATTATACGAAGGAAATGCAGACTTCAAAATTACTAAATGTGAAGGTGATAATATATCATCTTCTTGTGTTCCTCAAGCTATCGGAGATAGTGGAAATTGTAATGATGGAATTGTTAAGAAATATGGAGATCTAGAAAATTTTAAGAGATGGACCTTTGTATGGGATAGTAATTATAGAGATTGTTTGGCATCGGGTAATAAGATGGCCATCAGAACAATAAAACCTATACAATATGGAAACAACAGAATAAGAGTTCAATTTAGTAATTTAGAGCTTAGTGGAGAAGGAAAGCACGAATTATGTGTAAAATATAAACATAACATATTGGGAGAAACAGAGGAAAAATGTATAAATTTCGTTAATGGATATCTCAAACTTCAGGGTACAAGAATATCAAATTCCAATATGAATTATGGAGATACATTAAGTTTTTCTATAAGAAGTGATGGTATGAGTTTCGATGGATCTCAGCCTTCATATGCTGATGGAAGAAGGTGTAGAGTGTTTTTGTGGGATTATTTCTACAGCCCTGCTCGAGATATAGGAATAAGCGTTACTTTTAGAAGACATAGTTCGTGGGACAGACATAGCTATTTTGGATTGTTTGCCTCCTCTAGAGCCTCTCCGAACGACAAAAAAATAGAGATTACGTTTGATCTCTCTAAAGTTAGATGTAAGGTGGATCATCTCTACAATAATAAGTGTGGGTGGTGGTGGGGAGTAAGTTGGAAAAATAAAGAGAGAGTATTCTCATGTAAAAAGGAAAAAGGAAAGTGGGTGTGGAAAAAAGAAGGATGTGGTGATTCCAAATACTGTGATGAGTTTGAACATACGGGTTTACCAGGAGAGATATTTAACATAACACTTTCCATGGACAATGATAAACTCTCCTGGAGAGACATAAGGTTTACAGTATGGTGTGAAGATCCTTCTGTGATGGGTAATGATGCTTACAAATATAGAGTCACTGTCAGAAATGCTGACAAATTCTGGGTTAATGATATGGATTATACATCTCAGATGTATTTCGAAGAAGCAATGTTACCTGTAACCCAACAACAATACAGACTCACAAATAACGTAGCGAATTTTGATTGTAATATAAAATTAACATTTTGTGGTAAAGCAAGATACTTTGCAGAAGTATGGGATCATCCCTTATGGTATGGCGGTTGGTGGAGCGGTAACTGGGGAACAAGAAATAATGGAGAATATGTTTGTGTGGGTGGTGCTCAATGTCCAAATTCACGATGCTGATGTATTTAATAACAATCCTCTTGATTATGTTGAGTAATACATATACTCAAGAAATTATAGATCCTACAAGCAATATAATAGAAGATCCTGAGATTGAAAATCAGAATACAAATATTGAAGATATGTGTAGTACATGCATTCTGTTTCCCGATACGTGTCCTGAAGAATGTAATAATGAAGTATCATCAACATCTCAACCATCTGATTGTATAGAGCAATGGGTTTGTTCAGAATGGGAAGAATGTATTAATGGTGTTCAAAGAAGATATTGCGTAGATAATAATAAATGTGGTACTACGAATAATAAACCAGAAGAAGAAAGAGCATGTGAAATCAGAAAAGAAGAGATCACAGATTTAAAAGAAAGTAATGAACGAAGTTTGTCAGAAGAAGAAGCAGAAGCCCCTAGAAGGAGCAACCTTCTTTTAATTTTAGGAACTGTCTTTTTTGGTTTAATTTTTGTTTTATCTATCATAGGATTAATATATTACCTTCTCAAGACAATTAAAAATAGCGGGAAAGAAGAGAATATAATGCTTAAACAAGAAGCAGGTAAAGATAAAGAATTGTTATATAATGAAATAAATGAGAATTCAACACAGGATCGTTCTCCAGAAATGACAGAATTAGAAAATTGGATATTAAATGCGATAAATTCTGGATATAGTGATGACATGATCGTTTCTATCTTAGTACAGTATGGTTGGAATAGGGACAGAATCATTGAGATAATAAATAAAATTAGAACACAAAATAACCTATAACCTAATACAAATTAGAATATCTCAACATCCTTAAATAATTGTTTTTTTCCTCTTTAGTTATTTTTCCCCATTTTTCTAATTTTGTTAGGTATTCTTTTGCAGTAATCAAAGATACAAGCTCTATACCTTCCTCTTTCAACTTTTCTGGAGGAGTCATGTTGTAATCAAAAATTACTAAATAGTATCTCACATCGGCCTTTGCTGCTCTCAAAGCGTTAAGATATGCCTCATTGTTTTTTAACGTAGAAAAAACATCATCTACTAAGAGAACAATCTCACCCTCTTTTATAGTGCCTTCTATCATCGACCTTGATCCATACTCTTTTGGTTGCCTTCTAACAAAACTTATAGGTAAATTTGTTTTCAAGGATAGTGCAGTTGCAATAGGTAAACCAGAAGTATACGCTCCCACAACTCTATCCGGATTTATTTCCCTCGTCTTATCTGCTAATAAATCTGTGAGCATATCGAACAATCGAGGATAATCAAAAAATTTTTTAAAGTTGAAATAAATAGGTGAATGAGTGTTAGGAAAAATCTCATAGGTGTCTCCAATCTCTATAGCATCTGCTTGATTAAATAAATCCAATATTTTAGGATTAACCATATTGATATATTGGTTACGTAAATTATTTAAAATTATCTGTATAGTAAGAGATACCATCCCAAATTCCTTAAGGTGAATATAAGGGCGTATCACCTCATTAAATATCACAAGAAAGAAAAGATATGTAATAGCAGTAGATGAAACAAAGATACGACTAAATAATGGGTGGTTGGTATTACATCTATGCATATATAGATATAGAATTTAGATGTTATTCAATAAGGAATAAACTAACAACATAATTATTTTGAAAGAGATAAAGGAATATTGTGAGAATAAAGACGTGTTAGTATTAAAATAGATTAATAAAACTTTCGGAGTAAGGAATCATGTTAAACAAGTATTTAGATCATTTAAATTTCTAAGTATGAGATTTAACAATTGCTTAAATATTAATTTTAAGAAGGAAATAAAGAGATGGAGAGAGTAAGACAGTCTCTGGTGAGAAAGAACAATACTCATCATATATAATTATATCTTACTGGTTTAATATACTATCTCTATCTCAAACTTTATTCCTATCTTACTCTCTTAAATCATTATGTATTTTAACAAGCTTTCTATGTATTTGTTCAAGTAGAAAGCCTATTTCCTCTCCTTTCTCTGTAAGAATAACATTTTTTATTCTCCCATCTTTCTCAAATTTTATTATCTGATATTTCTCCAAAATATCTAATATTTTCACTGTATGTGCATAAGTACAATCAGCAAATTTCGAAAGCATAGCAGGATATGTTTTACCACCAGCATATCTAAGTCCCAATATGATCTTAGAAGGTTTTTCATGTAATATCAAGTTAACAAGTTCATTTTTCCCATCAGAGATTTTTAAATTGCCCATATTAATCCCTAATATAATATAAAATATATATAGATGTTTATAACCACTCAATATTAAAAAATTTCCTCACTAAATCCACGCCATTAAACTATCAGAAACCAAATTAAATATTAAAAACCTGCTAAGAAGAAAATCATACTTGATATTTCAATATAAGAAAGATTTTTGCCCTCTACTCTCTCTTTTTATTTAGATATGTCATAAACAACTCGTAAGATAATCTCCTAACTCTGTATCTTTTGATCCATATACTATAAGTAATATCCCCAAAGTAGGTGTTTATTTCTACTCCTTTTACCTTTCAACAATCCATCTTCTGTTGTTCTAACAACTATTTCAGTGTTTATTTCTACTCTCTTTACCATCTAATATATCTTCTTATGGTCCCGGAGGGATTTGAACCCTCGACCTCCGGCTCTCTTCAGCAGGATGAAGGGCATCTATGGTTTACCCTCCACGGCCTTATAAGACCGGCGCTCTGCCAAGCTGAGCCACGGGACCCCATACATGAAAAATCATAATATAAGATTTTGCGTTATTTTTAAATAACTTTTTCAATACTCTCAAAACATTTCAACATCTAATACATATTCCACTCCAGGATCAAGTTCTGGAGGTAAAAATACAGAACTTATAATAGTAGCAACCTTAAATGTTTGATTGGCATTTTCTCCTTTCAATCTTTCTATAAAGTTTAAACCACTATCCCATCCAAAATAACAGGTTGTTGATTTTTCATTTAATTTTTGATTAGTTAACCAAACATAACCATTACTATAAGCAATAAAAGTATTGTTCTCTATCGAAGATATATTTACATTATAAACATAGGAACTATATAAAGGTAAGGTATCATTATATCTCAACACATACCCTCTAAATCCATCATAATCGGAGTAATTGGATAAAGAATCAACGACTAAGATATAGAGGTCTTTATTTTGAACAAAGGATAGATTAGATCTGGTTGGAATATATGCTATTCCATAGGCATTACTTTCAGTATACCCATAAATTCTTGGACAAATATAAAAGGATGAAACTATATTTTCATATGATTTTATCGTTATATAAGGATCCTCAAAATTTTCTATTTTAGAGAGGGAACAGATGATTTTATTCATCTCATACCCTTGCTCATTCAACCTGTCCTTAACAGTATAAGAGATATTATAACAATACTCTATAACATCATAAAATGATAGGTTAATAGAGTAATTAAGAATCTTGACATATAGTCTAACCTCTTTAGAGGATACAAGAAAATTATATTTTTCCATCCACACACTAACAGAATTGTTCACAACAAAATCGTTTTTAAAGCCATTATACTCTCCATAATATGATAAATTATGTAATATTTTTTCGACATTATTATAAAATCTACCCTCATATGTCTCATTATTTATTAACTCTACCATAGCACGCTTTAATGCAACATCCATGCTTCTTGGTAAATCATTCTCAAATGCATTTTTGATCTCTTTTAACATCATTCCTCTATAAAAAGAAGAGAAAGTTCTCTCTTTATGTTCTGTTTTTATAAATACATTTTGAATTAAAATTATCATCAAAAAAGTTATTACTGTCATAGTAAATAAAGTATATCCTATTCCTTTAGCATTTACCACACTATCACCTTTAATGTTACTGGTCCGTAGAGATAAGGAATATTACCAATACTTACTGTTTCATTTTTAATCTCTGTTGCATTTATGTATTTACCTAATACCTTTATTAACCTTTGAATAGCATCTTCTGTTGCTTCTTCTCTTGTTGGAAATACATTTCCATATCCTACATGGGAAGGGACTAACAAAGTATACTCAAAAGAACTTTCAGGTAAATAATCACAACCACTACAACTATCTGTCATAGTTATTGTGTTCACATTACTTATATCAAAATAAATAGGATCTATATATACAGATGAAGGAATCCCTCTAGGGAATAGTGATTCAAATACTCGTTGAACGGTATTTCCATTATCCACATCAATAGTAATGGTATAACTGAATAATTGAGCAACATGTAATAATGTTTTAAGTAATGGATAATTATCAAAAATCACATCATAAGATTTAGGATTCTCTTTATTACCTCCCAAAAACTCATTTACATTCACATCTATTTTACCATAATACAATCTGCTCTTGTCTAAGGTATAATTCAGAAATACATATGTTGAACCGTAAGGATCGTTTTGAGGATCTGAGTATATTTCGGTATAATCAACACCTGTAAAAACATTCCCATAAGTATTCGCATAAACCACGATATAATTAGTACCTTCCTTTGTGTAAGGTGTTAGATCATAGTATTTATCTATTGTTGTTGGAGGATTCTCTATTTCATCAATTAATATGCCATTAACATAAACTCTTACATCCCAGTTGTACCATCTCCAATCATCCCAACTAAACCACCATCCTGCATCCTCAACATTATTTATAACTAAATGTAAAGTTGCATTGTGTAGTGTAGAGTTTAAAGGAACATAATATTCCATCGTAGCCCATGCACCAGTATTTCTATTTGCTTGCTCATCAGATCTAACGTTCTCATAATACACATACTCAATATTGTTTTTATCTGATCTATAAAAAGTATCGTCCTTATATGTTATCTCTATTCTTGAACCAGGATGTACATGAGCGTTAAACCACGGGTTCCTAAATCTCATCAAAAGTTCGTTCCATCCTTGTTGTATATAAGGTTTAAGATCTACATATCCAAAAGCGCCTTTTCCCGTAGAAACGATTTCTTCCCATATCCAAACAACATTATTTTGTATATTATTACCATTTATTCTCAGTTGCTCAAAATCTGCACTGTCAATTCCCTGATGTATTGAAATATAAAATATAGCATCTGTTATATTCTCTGGAGAAGAATTAAAATAAAACTTTTTTGTTATGGTTAACCATCCTCCTCTGTTTCCTGCTCCTTCAGGAGAAATAGGAAATACCAATGTGGTATTTTTTTTTATTTTTGTTGCAAACGCCTTACCAACATATCCAAGAGGTTGTTTATTTTCTTCATAACCTGTAATATAAGTATATGCAACATATATTATATTTGAAGATGTATTTCCTGTGCTATATATTGTATCATCATTTATAGTAATATTAAGGTTGGTTATCCCGTCTATAGAATAATAGACATTAGATATTAGATCATCCACATAAGAAGTTTGATTCTTAACCCAGAGTAAAACTAAAATCTCAGACATACTTTTACCCTTTAAAAAATCCTTAGTCATATTAATTCTCGATGAAAGGAGTTCTTGTAAGTCTTGTGGTAGATCTTCATATTTCATCAAGTTCAAAGTAGTTATCATATCTTTTGCCAAATAATTATTCTTTTTCTCTTTGATCATTACATAATTTTCATAAGAAGAAGTGTTATAATAATACATAACCACCAACACTAAGAAAGATACTAATAATGAAAGTGCTAACAAAGCATCATAAGTAAATACTATACCTTTCCTCATATCTCTACCTCCATACAAAAATATCTATTTTGACTACAGCATTATTTAATTTAGCAATTCTTACCATCTTACTTATTTCTCTTGCATTCTCATTATATATACCATAACTAAAAATAGGAGTGCCATTCATATAAGTAATGTTCAAAAAGAAATTATATCTAAGATCCCTCAAAAAATAAATTTTATATGTTTCATAAGGCATAATATTTAAATATGATATTTTAGTCCAATTAATTTCGTTTTCTTTTTCTGTTGAGAAACCCAAAGAGTTAAAATTAGAGGGATCCCAATTAGGAGGATCACCTTCGTAAGACAATAATCTTTTTCCTATATCCTCAACATATCTGAATGAATTTGATTTTTCAATTAGAGATATACTATCTTTAAGAATTTCTTTTTGGATGAAAAACGATACTCCTATTATGACTAAAAATAACGCTATTGAAATTGAAAAATCTGATAATAATGCTTGTCCTTTAACCAACTTTCTCCACATAAACGACCCCTTCTCTATTTTGAAGTAAATATGTTCCATCTCCTGAAAAGTTCCCAACAATCTCATTAATAAGCAAACTTTCTATATATGTCTCATTTCCTATTTGGAGATATAGATCATTATCAATTATAGTTATAGTATAGTTCTCATTATTTATCTTCTCAGGTAAAGTATAATTTATAAAGAAACCATCTCCTTGAGAATACACATATTCAATAATACTCTTTAGAGCATATATTTCATTATTAATACTTGTTTCTTCAATATATGATTGATTAGAAGCATTTAGAGAAAAAAAGAGAATATAAGTAGAAATGGCAAAAATAACTGCGAGGATGTAAAACATAAACTCTATAGAGACTTGTCCTTTCTCATTCCTTATAGAAATCATACCTCACACCTTCTGGTAGGGAAGTTATCTCTACTCTATATCTTCCATAAGTTGTAGGTAAGGAAGTATAAGTTATGTTAAATGGTAATTCCACAAACATATCCTCCACACCTGCAACAGTCCTTATTCTTATCACAATATAGTTATTTATTATATTAAAATATTCCATCTCAGATGGTAAATTTATGTAAGTAGTGGTTTTAGATCCTTCTCCTTGATTATAAACAGATAATGAAGAAATCTTCAAAGTTTTCAAAGACTCTTTTGTCATTAAATATGATTTTGCACTTTCAACATCTTCTTTATATGAAGTTGCCATATAAATTATAGGAGCAAGAATTATCATTGCAATACCTACAATTATTAAAAACTCTAAACTTGCTTGTCCTCTCTTCCTAAAATCCAAACCTCCTCTTTTTAAAACATAAAGGAAAAAGACCAAAATTAGAACCACGTTCATACCTAAACTCAAGTAAAGGATAATGTCCTTCCAATTAATTCCCTCAGAACTTTTCTCTGGATAAAAAGTGAAATTTATCTCTCTATATTCCATACCCATCTCATTATCAGATTTAAATAACAACAAAACATTAGAACAGCATTTTGTTTTTTCTGGCTTATAGTATTCATAAGTAATTGCATTGAAACCCTCTTTTAAATTTATCTTTTTTGTAGGGATAATCCATCCCAAAGGTGATGAGGGTATAATATACAGAACACCTTCTTTTGTAGATTGGATAGTTATATTTAACTTATCTTTTGAGAGAACATCAAAAGATAAATTGATTAATCTCGTGATGTTTGTAAAATTCTGTAGTATATCCCGCTCATTAGAAGTATTATAATTTAGTAAAGTTATATTATCTAAAATTTCTAATTCATTACAATAGTAGAAATAAGGTATAATTGTAATATTGGCTAAATCCTCATTTCTCATATAAATATAAGCCTCATATCTTCCAACACCCCCTGGGGCAACATTTTGTTTTTCACTCCAAAAATTATATATCTTATCCCTTCCCAAAACTTTAAGTCGTAAATATGAATCACAAGTTAAAGATCCTACATTTTCCCACACTACAAAGAAGGAAATCATATCTCCATCTACAGAATAATTGAACAAAGGAAAATAACCCTCCAAACTTTCTTTAACATTAACTAAAACAGGGATTGAATAAGACACCCCTATAAAAAAAACAATCATTATTGAACTAATAAATGCCTTTTTCATAACCTCTCACCAAAAACCATTCAGATAGAGGATTTAAAGGATACCTCATAAGTATCTTTACATTACCAGTAAAATTCCCAACATCTTTCGCATAAAATCTAAGATAAATACTCTTCTTTTCATTCTCTAATAAGAGAAATTTCTTAGAATATATAAGATAGTTGCTTACATTACCTTCAGGAACAACATAAACGACAACTTTTTTATCCATAGGATTAGTGAAATCTATTATTTTAGTCATGTTTGTTTTATTAACAATCATCCTACCGAAATTAAGTTCATCAGTATCAACAGACACTCCTATCTTACTTAAATTAGTAGTAGTATTTATAACCTGCGCTTTAACCTTTAATGATATAACCTCTTTAGTTTTTATGCCTGTTAATGTCATGAATATTAATGCAATTACTATAATAAAAAACGCAATCAG
>WAOB01000081.1 GCA_015521505.1 Nanobdellati archaeon
GTCTTGCTATTTCTCTAATCCACAAACCAGCAGGTTGATACTTTAATATGTTAACCATTTTTATTAAAAGCTCATCTTTATTTACCCTCTTTTTCAAAGCATTTCCCATAAAGATTATTTTAATATTTATAATATAAATAGGTATTTTTATTTTTCAATTCATAGATAAGTGAAAATATACCTTTATACTCCTTTTCTCCTGTTGAGTACTTACTATCGAATTGCAGGGGTGAGAGCTGGAAAGAAATCTTAGAGAAGTAGCGGGTTGCGGATTTTCTTCTAATTATCGGTTTATTTTCATTAAATAATTGAAAGAATAAATATTTTTAAATTTACATTCATTAAATAAAACTAAGTTACGTGCCCACGTGGCTCAGCCTGGTTAGAGCGCCGCGCTCATAACAGAAAAGTTATGAGCTATGACGAAAGGATGATTTCTGGGAGAAACGCGGAGGTCGCGGGTTCAAATCCCGCCGTGGGCATAATTAATTAAGAGGTAAGGATAATGGAAAGCGTAAAAGAATCAATATTAGATATGATAAAACATTATGAAAAAGCCCTATCCTATCTTGAGAACATAAATATAGAACATGATTACTCCAATCAAGAAATAATTATCGTTGGAATGGGAGGAAGCGGAATAGGAGGGATGATATTAGAATGGATATTTGAGGAAGTAAAAATAAGATCATGGAATCATAAAATCCTACCTCCAAAATACAAAGATTCAAAAATTATACTAGTTAGTTATTCTGGAAATACAAGCGAGACATTAAAGATATATGATAATCATAAAGAAAATGTAATCGGAGTTGTTACTTCTGGAGGATTGTTGGAAAAAAGAGCCAAAATAGATAAAATACCTATAGTATATTTACCTCGAGGTATGGCACCAAGAGCCTCTCTTCCTTATATCCTTCTAGCCATATCTAGAATTTTACTTGTAAATAGGATAGTTACAACTAAACAAATACAACTTATTAAACAGGTAATAAGCAATCTTAAAGAAGAGTTTGATAATATTAAGAAATATGCCAATGACGTCTCAAATCTTATAACACAAAACCACATAATAATTTTCTTATCTCCTTATGAACTATATCCTGCTGCATACAGGTCAAAAACCCAGATAAATGAGAACTGCAAAATGCATAGCTATTCAGAATATCTTTCAGAACATAATCACAATAGTATACTAAGTTTAAAACAAAAACATAGAGATATATTCTATATAATCTATGACTTTCCAGACAAAGAATATAGAAAGAGAATAGAGTTTCTAACCAAAGAGCTCTTAAAGACAAATCATAGATTTGAAATAATCTCGTTAGGTAACAATAAAAAAACAGATCTTCTTTTCCAATACATCGCTTTTGGAGATTTACTAAGTATCTTTGTGGCTAAAAATCTATATGTGAACCCGGACAGCATAGATTTAATAGAAAATCTTAAAAAATATCTCTCTAAAGACGTGTAATCACTTCAACATCTACCCACTCGTAAACCCATCCCCTACGATTAATCTCTTTTATTGCTTCCTGTGAAAGAACATAGTTAATCTCTTTACTTCTAAATTCAATTTCTTTATAGTTTTGGACGCTTATGAAATACCTATTCACATCTCCTTCTCTCTCCGACCTTTTTATATCAAAGTCACTATCAAAGATAACCTCTACAGAGTATAGAATATACTGCGGATCTACACCATTAGGAAACAATATCCAATCTCTTTTATTCTCAAGTACATATTTACTTTTTATAGGTAAATGATATATACAAACTAAAGCATCTGTTCCATAGTTTTCTCTCAAGGTTTTGTGGGGAGTTAATTTTGAATATACTGCCTTACCATAAACACCTGAAAATGCGTGAATTCCTTCATTGAGTATGCTTTCTAAAAATCTCTTTTTAGTGCCATGAAAGCAAAAAGGTTTTATATTTTCTAATCTGTTATATACTGTCTTCTTATATATATGTTTTATATCAGGCATCTGCCTCATAATCTCTCCTTTTTTACATAAATAATTTAAAATTAACGGCAAGCAACATATCGATATATCAAGATATTAAGATATAAAATAGATAATATATTATTTATTATATAAACAAATATATGATAATATATTATACAATATATTATCCATTATATAGTTTTATGCGAACAAACAAGACAAAGGTTAACTATATATTTAACTTTCTGTATATATCTTTTTATGGTAAAAGAAAAAAGGAAATGGAGGGTTCTCGTTTTTGAATCAGAAAATGGAGATAGAAGAGCTTATGCTCATTTTGAAGTAAAAAAAGGTTATACATCAAAAGGAATTCCTTATGAAACTGCACACAACATAAAGATATATGGAAATAAAAAAGCCATACATCCTAAATACATGTATAAAACAAAATTATTAGAGGGAGAAGATGTGAATCTAGTACAAGAAGAACTTAAAGAACTAACTTCGGAGTATAGAATAGGGAATTCTGGAACAATTAAAGTATACGAGTTAGAAAATACTCCTATTTATTGGGAGAGAGAGATAAAAAACAAAAAAGAAATCTATAGCGAATACATCATAAACAAACCCAAAACGCCTGTGGAGAAGATAGTGGAAACTCTTGAAAAGATGTATAAAAAGAAGAAAAAAGATGATGTTGCCTAAATTGTTCGCATAATGGTGCTTATGCGAACAAGAATCATATTTTACCATATTTCATTAGCAATTCATACACATAAGGACAACGTAGATGTTCAAGTTTCATTTCTATGTTTTTTCCTAATAGAGTTTTATTATCTTTATCTACGTGTTCTCCCAACCCCAAATTGCTCTCTCCATATAAAATAAAGAGATCTAATATCTCCTCCGTTATCTCTAACAATTTATTATCCTTCAATTCATCAAATGTATATAAATCATGTAAAAATAAATCCTCTCTTACAGAATCTCTCATCGTTGCTAAATAGATTGCTATCTTATCTCCTCTTCCGCTATATTCCTTAAGATAAAAATCTGCATAAGCATATATATCTGAAAGTTTTAGATTTATATCTGGATAAAGAACCTTCTTTAAATGCTGACCCTTAAACAAAGTACCTACAATCTCTGGATCATATCCATAAAGCAAATCTCTTGGAACAGGATCTTTAACAACAAAAATACCTCCTAGGTAAAATCTATTGACTGGTTCTACAATAACTCCATAACCTCTATTTATTATTCTATCTATTTGGTTTTTAACAATAAGATATACATTTCTTGTTATCTCCTCCTTTTTGTTCGCATAAACTACCATAAGTAACCACCATATCTTAGTAATGACCACTATATAATAGTATTACAAACTTTAAAAATATTTCTACACTTTAAAATATATTCTATAAT
>WAOB01000082.1 GCA_015521505.1 Nanobdellati archaeon
GAGTATACTCGAGACTAATGCTACTTAACCACATATAAACAAAAACATTCTAATAATTCATTTCCAAAGAGTTATCTATGGTTGAGTTATCATCTCAGTAATATCTTTCTGGACTTTTTTTATTTTTTCTTTTGACTTTCCCTCAAGATAAATTTTCAATAATCCTTTTTCTGTTCCTGAAGATCTCACCAACACATAAACACCGTCTTGAACAAACTTTATACCATCAATCTCGCTAACCACATCCACATCTCCATCCTTCTTTACCAACTCCTTTACCTTCTTTAATCCATTATTTGCCTTTACCTTCATAATTTCAAATTCATATTTAGGAAGAGAACGAATGATTTCTCTGATTTTATCAAGATTGTTAAGATAAAGTAAAGAGGTTATAAAACCCGAACTATACCAACTCATACTACTAAATCCTACATGGTAATTTGGTTCACCAAAAAGTTCTGCTTTTTCTTTAAATGCCTCATTACTCACAAAGACATCTCCTACACGTGTTTTGATAACTTTTATATTATTGTTTATTAATTCTTCAGTAAGTATCTCTGAAAAATCTATGGATACTACCAACTTATCCACATCCATTGATTTTGCCAACGAAAAGATTAACGCATTCCCTTCAACAGTTCCTATTTCTTTATCATATATCAAAACTCTATCTGCATCTGGATCAAACATAAATACTATCTCTTCTTCTCTTTTTTTCCCTATCTTTTCAACATCTTCTTTTGTCGGTTCTGAAGGAAGTGAGTTATCTATTATATAATTGCCTTCATATTTAATATTACTCGTTAGGTTCCTCTTAATATATCCCAAAATACTTGTAAGAGAAGAGTTCTTTGTATAAAAGAATGCCCTCTCTAAGATCTCTCTATCGCTTAACAACTTAATAGCTTTCTCTCCATATATTCGATATCCATCATAATGTATTTCCTTATAAGGTGTTTGATATGGTTGAAACTGCATTATTCTATCCTCGGCAGTTTTAATTTCCATGTCCTTTATATTTAAGAACATATTTTTTATTTTGTTTAACATTTCATTTGTAAAAGGTAACGAATTCTGCATAAATTTAAATCCGTTCATCTCATAAGCATTATGAGATGCAGTTATCATAACACCATAGCATTCCTTTTCTTTAGATATAAATGCCACAAGATCTGTGTTTGCAATACCTACATCATAGACCATAATGTTTTGCGATTGCACTCCTTTTATAAAAGCATTTTTTAATGAAGGACTTGAATCTCTTAAATCATTACCTATAATAATTTGATTTTTTAATGGTAAATTTACAGATAAAAGATACTTACCAAAAGCAACACCTAACTTAAAAGCAAATGTTTCATCAATTTCTTCCCTATAATATCCTCTTATATCATATCTCTTAAATACTTCCTCTATCATATTATCTCCACTTCCTTATCTTTCTCATCTGCTTTTTTTATGCGTATACCCAATAAGGGAAGTATCTCATATAACGTTTTTATTCTATACTTTTCCCTTTCCAAAGTATCCTCAGGTTCTTTTAATGCATATTTTCCTCTTATTATTCTAATACCATTTATTTTTGAAAGGTTTGCTAACCTCATATCAACATCTGGTCTGTCTCCTACATAAAAAACATTTTTCTTGTCAATATCTATATCATACTTGTCCTTCAAAAGAGCAATAGCAATATTTATTAATTTAGGATCAGGTTTCAGAGTGTCATATTCATAAGAAGAAATAACTATATCAAAATACTCTTTTATTCCGTATAAAGATAAAAGATATTCTAAATCCTCTTTAAACATATTAGAGATTATACCCAAATAAATATTATTTTCCTTTAATGTTTTTAAAACAGGAATAACATCCTCGAAAATTCCTTTTCTCTCGCTATAAAGAGTATTCTGCACATCAAAAATTAGAAAGTAGGAGGTAGTTTTCTTCTTTTCCATACACATTCACCTTACCATTAGATTTAAAAATCTTTCGAAAATGATATTATTAATTAATCACTGAAAGATGGTGAGAATCATGGAAAGGCATATCCTCAGCTTTGTGTTGACAATGTTTATTGTGGTGAACATATATAGTGTTTATGCATCTAGTAATATAAATTTAGTACTTGACACCTATTCCATAGATCTATGTCCATACTCAACGAAAATGATCACTGGTTATGTTGAGAATACAGGATCTTATGATGAAGAAGTGAAAATATTCTCAAATAGTAAATGGATCACAATTGCTCAGAATTCCTTAATTGTTAAACCTGGTGAGAGAAAATACATAACATTATTCATTACTCCTACTGACGAGGCAAAACCTACAATATATTATGCTAAAATTTACGCCTCATCTAAGCAATCTGAAGATATAGAAAATGTAGAGATAAATGTCATGGATTGTAGCGATATCACTTTAGATTTTTCCAAAACAGTTTATGATGCATGTATAGGTGATGTAATTAAAATACCATTTTATATAGAAAATAATGGGAAATTATCTGAAAATGTAATTTTAGAAACTGAAAAAGGTAATTTAGAGTTTTATGAAACAGTTTTAGATAGTTATGAAAAGGATAAAAACTACCTATACTACAAAGTGGTTTCTGATTATGCTTCTTTCTGGGTTAGAGCAAAATCACAAAACAGTTTTGCTAATGATGAGAAAAAAATATATATAAGAGGAGAGAATTGTTACAGTTTCTCCACAACCGTAATTCCTCAAAGTGTTGATGCGTGTGTGAAAGATACAGCAGTATTTGATATTTATATTAAGAACACAGGTAGTGAAAAAAATACTATAAATATTAGATCATCTTATGGTGTATTATCTGATACAAACATTGTTTTACAACCCGAGGAAGAAAGAGTAATCAAATTAAGAGTAAAACCTGAAAAAATAGGAGAGAGTGCTATAAAAGTAGAAATATGGGATAAAGTTAATTATGAATTTAGAGATTTACAATTGACAGGGAAGGTATGTAGTAGCAATGCAATGATCATTGTTCCATCAAATATGGAAGTATGTAAAGGATCTGCTGCAAGATATGTTATTGGAGTAAGGAATTTAGGAGAAATTGAAGAAAATATAAAATTGATATCAAATATCGGAGAATTTAACGATCCTGAAGTAAAAGTTTCGCCTGGAGAAATAGCATACAAAGAATTATATGTTTCAACAGAAGATCTTTCTTATAATAATTACACTATAGAGATCAACCTAACAAAAGGAGATAAAGTCATAGACACTATAAAAGCAAAGATGGAAGTAAGAAATTGTTATAATGGAGAAATCGAAACTCCATTTAAAAAAGTAAATGCATGTAAATTTACTCCTACAAAGCCAATAGAAGTCATTGTAAGAAATACGGGTGAAAGAGAAGAGACGTATATGCTCAGTGGGAAATATGGATACTTTGTAAATGATGTGGTCAAGTTAGAACCTATGGAAGAGAAAATTGTAAGATATATTGTAAATGTTTCAGAAGATATTGCAGAGGGCGTTTTACAAGATGTTTTAACATTAAAAGGAGTTAATATGATCGCTCCAAAAGAAACATATCTAGACATAAACTTATTAAAAGAAAGTGCTTGTTCCAACTTCACTGTAATGGTCGAACCATTAAGAATTGATGCGCAAGAATATAAAGGATATATTTATAAAGTAAAAATTAAAAACAATGGATTTGCTCCAAACATATTCACAGTAGAGATGGATGAAGATTATGGAATGGTTTATATAGAACCTGAAAGTATATATTTAGATCCAAACGAGCAAGGGACAATATTTTTATATGTTGCTCCTACATCCAAAATGCCTAACAAAGAGTATGTACTTAAAGGAAAAGTATTAGATAAATATAAAAATGAAAGAACATTTGAGGTTGTATTTAATTTGATAGCATTCAAAGAAGAGTTTAACGAGAAATCATTGGAAGATAAAATAAGAGTTAAAGTTGAAGGATTAGATAAGGAAAAAATATATTTCGTAAGTAAAGAAAACATCACAACACTTCAAGTAGAGTATTTAATAGAAGGTAGAACAGAAGTTGAGGAAATATTATTTGTTGGTGGTAGTTTCATTATCCAAATAGGTGATGAACTATATGAAGATAACAACCCAGAGATAGGAAGAAAAACATACACTATAAAAGCAAATAACAAAACCTATTATATCACAGTTAAGTTCGTATATGTCGATAACGAAAATTCAGAATATAAGTTTAAGATCGAAGAAATAATTATTGAAAAAGAAAAAAAAGTTTTATACGGAAAAAAGAAAGAATCATCAAAGATAAGGATAAATTGGAAATGGATTTTACCTGTTTTGCTAATTATTTTAGGAATTGGTTGGATAGTTTATGACTATTATAAAAATGGTAGAAACAAAACAAAAAAACAAAAAAATGGCAAGAAAAGGAAAAAAGAAATAAAAGAACTTAAAGAAGTTGTAGAAAAATAAGAAAGGGTGTGGTTTATAATGTATATCCCTGATGAAGAATTTCTATCTCATTATAAAGAACTTATAGACTTGTTATCTCATTTAAAAGAATTAGAAATGGACGATCCTGAAAGAGCAGTGGATAAATATAGATCTCTCTATCTTTTCCTTGATAGTGTACACACAGACACAGAAGGACTTGTAGATGAAGTGAAAGATGAAGTACACAAAAGATATAAAGATATGTGCAGGCATTTAGTTTATAAATTCATTCAAGATGCAAAAGATAGTTTCGATGAAAGCGATTTACATCATGCAAAGTTTTATATAGAAAAAGCAAAAGAATATTATGAAGAACTCATTGATTTTAACAGATCACCTCATTATGATCCTTCAGATAGGATAAAAAAATACATTAAAGATCTTGAAACACTCATTAAGCTTGAAGAGGATATAAGAAGGTTAACAAACTTGTAAAATATTTTCATCTTTTTAAACATAGAGAGAGTATAAAATATTATGTGTGATAATTTGTCACATCTTGGAGATCTTCCTTACACAGAAAATAAACCTTCCTTCATTTGTCATTTCAAAAGAGATTCCCAGATCTCAAATCCCAAATACATAGTTAAGTACTCAACAGAAGAAGAAAATTATAATGGAATATTTCACCTTATCGAAATTAAAAATAATACTAGAAACACATCCACAATATCTTCCTACTCTAATAACATTATCAATCTTTCCCATCACCACCACCTAAAATCCTCAACAAAACTACTAACTATATTATCC
>WAOB01000083.1 GCA_015521505.1 Nanobdellati archaeon
TAGAGAAAGAGGTTAACAAATTTATCTCTCAACACAAAGAAGAGGCAGAAATATATCCTGAAGTAAATACAATATTTTACAATGTAGAAACCATTTATAATATAAGATCAAGAATCGCCTCTATTCTATCTCAAATATATCCTGATTATACTGTCATTGTTTACGGAACAAAAGACAGTAATCCTAATGCATATATAATAAGTTTAAGGAATCATCTCGGTAAGGTTGATGTTGCTAATCTAGTAAAAACATTATCAAAAGAAATCCCTTCCCTTCAAGGAGGAGGTCATAGACCTGCTGCTGGTGCAATAATAGAGAAAAAATATATGGATATGTTCAAAAAGAAAGTATTAGAAACATTAAAAGGTGAATAGATTATGCTCGATATAAAGTTTGTTATAGAAAACAAAACAAAAGTTATAGAGGATTTAAAAAAAAGATATGAATTTGATCTAATTCCCTTAGTTGATGAAATAATAAACCATTATAAGAAGTATATAGAACTAAAAAGAAAACTTGACATGTTAAGACATGAAAAAAACGAAATATCTTTAAGAATAAATAAACTGAAAAAGGAAGGTAAAGAAATTAAAGACCTAATAAAGAAAATGAGATCATTATCGAAGAAGATTAAAGAGTTTGAAGAAGAAACGGATAAAGAGTATAACGCGTATGTAGAGAAACTTTCTCTTTTACCAAATATAACACACCCTTCAGTTCCTAAAGGAACAGATGAAAAAAACAATATAGTTATTAAAGAAATAGGAAAACCACAAGAGTTTAAATTTAAACCTTTAGACCATATTGAAATTTTTGAAAATAGAGGATGGTTTGATATCGAGAGAGCAGGCAAAGTTGCAGGAGCAAGATTCTATTATCTAAAAAATGAAGCAGTATTATTAGAATATGCTATAATACAATATGCATTGGATTTTCTCATTAAAAAGGGTTTTACTCTCATGACCGTTCCAATGCTTGTAAGAGAATTTGCATTTTTTGGAACTGGTTTTTTACCTTATGGAAAAAACGATCTATATAAGATAGAAAATGAAGATTATTATTTGATTGGAACTGGAGAAGTGAGCTTAGGTGCATATCATTCAAATGAAACCCTTCTAAAAGAGGATTTGCCTTTAAGATATGCTGCAATTAGTTCGTGTTTTAGAACAGAGGCAGGGAGTCATGGCAGAGATACAAAAGGCATCTTTAGAGTACACCAATTTGAAAAAGTAGAAATGTTTTCATACTCCCTACCAGAAAATTCATGGGATGAACACGAGTTTTTACTTAAAATAGCAGAGGAGTTTTATAGAAGTTTGGAATTACCTTATAGGGTAGTAAATATATGTTCCGGAGATTTGGGGTGGGCCGCTGCTAAGAAATATGATATAGAGGTTTACTTACCCGGACAAGGAAAATATAGAGAAGTAGTGTCTTGCTCCAATACCACAGATTATCAATCAAGAAGATTAAACATAAAATACAGAGAAAGAGAGGGTGGAAAACCAAAGGGGTATGTACACACATTAAATAGTACATTAACAGCACTACAAAGAACAATGATCGCAATTGTAGAGAACTATCAAAATGAAGATCTAACAATAACTGTTCCTAAGGTTCTTCAACCATACCTTAGAAGGGATGTGTTATGAAAAAGAAGAGTAAAAAAATTATGAATAATGACTTGAAAAATGGTATTGTGGCTCTGTCTATATTAGTTATAGGTGTTTCTATATTAGGATTTATATCTGGTCTATACTCTTCTCCATCTAAAATATCGCCTCCTTTGTTGGTCGTTGAAATCAAAGGAGGAATAACTCAATATGAAAAAGTTCTTATAGTTTATGAAAATCAAACATACACATATTCTGAAGGAACTAAAGGAAACATCAAAATATATAAAGAAGGATTAATGAATAAAACACTATATCTAAAACTTAAAAATATAATACGAACAACAAACTTTAAAAACATCAATGAAACCTATTGGTGTAAGAAATCGTGCCCTTATGATCTACCAGTAATGAACATTAAACTTTTCAAAGATAAGGAAATAAAAGAAGTAAAAATATACTATCCTGATTATTTACCTAAGGAGATAGGAGATTTATTAATCATAATAGATCTTCAACTACAAGAAATTCAAGGAATGACTTCTTCATAGACCTTTAATGTCTTTTCTACCATCTTGTCCACAGTAAAATTTCTCAATACAATATCTCTACCCTTCTCACCATATTCTTTAAGTTTATTCTCATCATTGAGCAAATCATACATTTTTGTTGCAATCTCTTCTACATCATAAGGATTTATTAACAATTCTTCCATATCTTGCAAAATCTCTTTAAATCCACTAACCTCAACATTACTACCTAAGAAAGGAACCTTCATAGATAAACTCTCTATCCCTACAATACCAAAAGGTTCTGAAAAGGAAGGAAAAACACACAAATCAGCCATACCATAATGTGCTATAAGCTCTTCTTCACTAACCCACTCATTCCTAACAGTAACCTTATCTTTCAAATTTAAAGTTGAAATAAGGTTCCTTATATGTCCTTCCTCTTCTCCTCTTCCTAATATAACAAGTTTAACATCCTCCATGTTCTTAGACAGAGCATAAAAAGATCTAACGAGATTTTCAACTCCTTTTATTTTAGTTAATCTCCCTACAAATAACACTACTTTCTCATTATCTATATCGTAGTTTTTCCTCAATCGTTCTAAAAGCACAGGATCTACATTCTCCCTACAATATTTATTAACATCAACACCGTTCCAAACTACCTCTATGTTATTTTCATCATACCCTAAAGAGATAAGATGATCCTTCATAGAATATGAAACAGTTATTATTTTATCACATTCCTTTCCTAACTTATGCTCAAAGGATTTAATTAAGTTAGAAAGATTAGATCGCAGTTCTTCTGTTGAATGTATATGAAACACCACAGGTAATGAAGTGTGTTTTTTTATTAATATACCCGCAATAGAAGATAACCAATCATTAATTGAAACCACATCAACATTCTCCTCTACTAATGTTTTGTTCAAAAACTTTGAGAACGACAAAATATTATAAGAGAATACTTCATCAAACATTCTAATTCCTTCACCCCAATTTCGAAGTTCATCTGAAAGCATAAATAGAATATCGTCCATCCTAATAAGTTTAGGTCTATGAACTGTGATACTATTAATATCTTGATATGTCGGCAAGGTATTCAATACATTATTCTCATTTTTATTAATCGTAAAAACATTTATGTAATTTCCTCTTTTCCTTAGCCCTTTTGTAATTTCCATAGAATATCTGCCTAATCCCCCTACTAAATTAGGATAATACTCAAAAGTAAAGAACGCAATATCTAATCCTCTCAAACCCATAAGTAGTAATTATATATCTGAAGATATATAAATGTGTTTGTTTTCTTAATGGAAATAAAGCAAATACGTCATCCCTAAGTTTATTAAAATTTTGCTTTCATCTATAC
>WAOB01000084.1 GCA_015521505.1 Nanobdellati archaeon
GAAGGTATTCTTTATTGTTTTCAGTTTTACTACTTATAAAACCATCTATACTCAGAGATGTGAGAGATACAATTAAAAATATGCCAAGACCTGCTATTAGTACATAAACAAACGATTCTATCCCTTTAATTGTCCTTCTTCTCATAATTCTATTAATGTCTACACTATATTAATATAATTTACAAGAAAATGAAAAATTATATATATCTCTTTAATCCATAAAGATATTTATAGGTGAGTATAATGCCAAGAAATTATAATGAAGTAGAAATATCAGATAATTTTGATTACCCTGACAGAGAGGATGTTCTTTTAAACAAAACACATTACCATTCAAAAGAGGAGAAGACATTTGAAGTTATGGAAAAGTTTTTTCAGAGATTTATGGATTTAATGATACAGAATCAGAAAATCGTAGATGGTCTAGTTAGATCTAACGATGCTTTGAGAGAGGATATAGCAGTTATGATAGGTAAAATGGAAAGACTGTACGATAAGTTTGATGAATTTGTGAGTTTGGTCAAAGAAGCAGCAAGAGAGGATGCAGAGACAGTTATTGCTAAGGACATAGTTGAACATAGTGTTAAGCCATTACAGGAGGCATTAGAGAAGATGTCAAATTCTATAAAGGAATCAAATGAAACAATCGCAGATTTGTTAATAAGTATAGATAAGAGATTGAAAAGGCTCTCTTCAGGAGGAAATCAAACACCAGAGGTTTCAACTGCTGATTTGAAGGATAAAATGATGGAAATACTTAATAAGAAATCACAATGATTATAAGGTGATAAAATGGTGAAGAGGAAAACAACTTCGAAGGAGTTGAATAGAAGTGCAGAACCAATGGTAATATTCATTTTGGCAGTTATAACTGTGGTAGAGTTCTTGATATATGGAGCAGGAGTTGCAAATGGTAAATATATTGAATCTTTAAATGCAATGATATCCTTACTGAATTTTGGCGCTTTACTTATAATAATAACTCTCTTATTAAAATTTTATAATAAATTTGACTAAATAGAGAGGTGAGGATATGTATAAGAAAAGAGGAATTACACCAATTATTGCTATTGTTTTGCTATTAATGATGACTATTGCTGCTTTTGGATTAGCTTATGTATGGTTAACCTCTTTTCAAAAGCAAACTCAATCAGAGGTAGAGGCAGTGGTTTTAGAACAGCTTTCCCAGTTGGGTACTCAATTAGAGGTTTTAACAGTATATGAAGAAGACACTACAGGAAATACTGTAATTCTTATCTATAATAAAGGAAAGAACTACATACCTTCTAACTTATTAACACCAGGAACTGTTATTGTAACGATAGATGGTAAACCTATTAATCCTTCGGATATTATTATAACTCCTTCAGATACAGATATAGCACCACAAACGAGTTTTGAGATAACTTTAGATGGGTATAATTTCAACAATTTCAAAGATAGTAAAATCCATAATATAAGAATAACTATTAGTGATTTAGAGATCACTTATCCATGTGGTCCAATACCAAGCGGATCTCCTGCCGAGAGTTGTTAGATATTTATTTATTTTATTTTTTCTAAAAATTTTTCTATTGCTTGCTTTATCATGTTGTCTAATGCTTCGTGTGTGTTCGCTCCCAAATGGGGAGTGATTATTACTCTCTCATGAGATATGAGAGCAATATCTTCTTCTGTAGGGCTAATTTCATCTGATATAACATCAGCACAATAGAATCTTATTTTTTCTTCATTTAGCATTTTTAGAATATCCTTTTCATTAACTACCTCTCCTCTTGAGAGATTTATGATTATTGGTTGTTTTCTAACATTCTTAAAGAGGTTCTCATTTATCATTCCTTTAGTATGTTTGTTTAATGGCACACATACTGCAATGATATTTGATTGCTTGACCAATTCATCAAGATTTACATACTCTAACCCGTACTCGTTAGCGAAATTTTCATCTTTAACAATATCATAACCTAAGATTTTAACATTCCATCCCTGTAATCTTTTAACTATCTCTTTACCCACATGTCCTATACCAATAATACCAATAGTTTTTCCAAATAGATTATTACCAACATATTTTTTTCTATCAGGGAACATTTGAATATTTTTAACCTCTTCATATGCATCGATAAGATTTCTCATACTCGCAATAGCAAAGAAAAAGAAAAGCTCAGCAACACTAAAAGCATTACTTCCCGGAGCATTTATGACCTCTATACCTTTTTCCTTACAAATCTCTAAATCAACATTATCCAATCCTACACCTGCTCTAACTACATACTTCAAAGTGGGATGAGTTTCGATAAAAACCTTATCAATTCTTGTTGTGTTTCTTATAACAACAGCATTACAATCTTTACAATCTCTATAGCAAATCTTTATACCTTTATTCCTCATCATTCCTTCATACTTTTTTAAATCCAACCCATCAAAAACACAAACCTTCATATTTTCACCATTTACATTATTCCTTGGATCTTGTCCTGAGGCATCATCTTTAATATCTTTTTCATTCTTGGATCTTTAAGCAATTTTCCTGATTTTATACCTTTAAATAGTTTTTCACTCATTTTGTATGCTTTTAGCATTTCTCTAACCTCTTCCTCTTTTGTTCCAGAACCTCTTGCTATTCTTGCTATCCTAGAAGAATTTATTATTTCTGGATGCAGTCTTTCCTCTTTAGTCATGCTGTCAAATATATATTTCCACTTTCTTACTTTGATTTCTTGCTCTTCTAGCTCTTCTTTTTTCATACCAAGCATATTCATCCCAGGAATCATCTCTATTATCTTCTGAAAGGATCCCATTTTTTGTGTTGCCTTCAACTGCTCATAAAAAACATACATGTTATATTCTCCTTTCTCTATCATCTCTTTGATTGTTTTTTGCTCCTCCTCAAGTTCTTTAACTTTCTCGAGCAGAGCTTCCAAATCACCCATACCTAGCAGACGAGAAACAAATCTTTTTGGATCAAATCTTTCAAATTCTTCGATTTTTTCTCCCGTTCCAATAAATAGAATAGGAGCATTGGTTAAATAGCTACTTACTAAAGCACCTCCTGCTTTTGCAGATGTATCTATTTTAGTTATTATTATGCCTGTTATAGGTAAAATCTCTTTAAATTTTTCAACAACGTCTTTGGCAATACTCCCAATATCTCCTGAGATTACTAACAAAATTTCATCAGGATGAACGGTTTCATAGATCTCTCTAATCTCCTTTAAAAGATCTTCGTTAACATTATCTCTTCCTGCAGAATCAATAATAATAACATCTTCTTTACATTCTTGTAATGCTTTTTTAAGTATGATTGTAACATTCTTCTCCTTTTCTTGTCCATAAAAACCAACTCCTATTTTTTCTGCTAATTGTTTAAGTTGATGATATGCTCCTGCTCTATGTACATCAGCACAAACCAAACAAACAGATAATCCTCTTTTTTTGAAATAATTTCCAAGTTTTGCAGCAGTTGTCGTTTTTCCAGTACCGTACAAACCTACGAGAAGGATCTTTTGTTTTTTAAGTTCCAATGTTTTATCTCCTTTGCCCAAATACTTTGTTAATACTTCATAGATGGATTTTATTGCATAATCTCTTAAACTTATATTCTCTGGTTTTTCTTCAAACATTTTCTTCTTTATTTCCTCACTTATTTCAAAGACCACTTTGACATTAACATCTCCTAAGATTAATGCTCTTTGAATTTCTTTTATTAGTTCTTCCAGATCTTTTTTATCTATTTTCTTTTTAGATGTGAATTTGCTTACTGCTTCTCTTACTCTGTCAAGCATAGAATATATAGAGACAGAAATTTTAAAAAGTGTAATAACTATATGGCGTATCAGAGGATTTATATATGCTCTTTATGGAAAGAGAGAAAAGGTTAAGGAAGAATGATTAAAAGAGTTTAGCTAATAAGTTATTAATTTTACTTTACTTAGATAGGATGTATATTGTATTTGGCAACAAATCTTCTTTTAAAAATTAATTTAAAAAATTAAAGACATAAGTCTAATTTGCCGGTGCTCCGTCAGCAGTGTTGATATCTGCGAAGCAGAAAATGATATACTGCGTTAGGCACCGGCAATAAACATTTAAAATTTTTGTTGTCCTATTAAATGTTATGAGGCAAGAGAGGAACCATAGAGAAAGTAGGTATAATTCTGTTGTTAGGAAATGGCACGATTTGTTTATTAAAAAAGGCATCTATGAAGGGAATGTTGATTTTGAAAAGGATAAGTTTTTTGTGAATTTTCCTTATCCTTATATTAATGGCTATTTGCATTTGGGTCATGCTTATACAAGTATGAAGGCAGATTTTATTTCTCGACTTAAGAGGAAGTTAGGATTTAATGTTCTTTACCCTCAGGGTTTTCATGCTACAGGTCAACCAATAATTGCTGCTGCTGATAGGGTTAGAGAAGGAGAGGAAAAACAGATAGAGATTCTTAAGAAGATGGGTATAGAGAATGTTGAAGAATTTAAAGATCCATTGAAATGGATCGAGTTTTTTTCTGAGAAGGCTTATGAACATCTAAATCTTTTAGGTTATGGTATTGATTGGAGGAGGAAGTTCATCACTACTTATTTGAATCCTGCTTATGACAAGTTTATTAGGTGGCAGTATAAGAAACTTTATGATAAAGGTTTGGTTTATAAAGGATCTCATCCTGTAGTTTATTGTCCTAAAGACAAGCATGCAATAGGAGATCACGATAGAGCAGAAGGAGAAGGAGTAGTTCCGGAGAAAGTAGTAATGATAAAGTTTAAACATCGTAAAGGAAGTCTTGTGATTATGACATATAGACCAGAGACTTTGTGGGGAGTAACAAATATATGGATTAATCCTTCAGCGGTTTATGTTGTATACGATGTAGGAGATGAGAAATTGATTATTTCAAGGGATGTTGTAGAGAATTTCAAGTTTCAAGAAATTGAAGGTAGGGTTTTGGAGGAGATTAAAGGGGAAGAGCTTATTTTAGATGAAGTTGAGAATCCAATAACAGGTGATAAAGTGCCTATTTTACCTGCGAAGTTTGTTGATTCTACTGTTGGTTCAGGGATTGTGATGTCAGTTCCTTCTCATGCTCCTTATGATTATGTTGCTTTAAGAGATTTGGAAAAGGACGAGAGATATAGAGAAGTTGTGGAGAGACTTAAAATGATTTCTTTAATAGAGGTTAGAGGATATGGAGAGTTTCCTGCAAAAGAAATTGTTGAAAGGATGGAAATTAAATCTCAAGATGAGAAAGAGAAACTTGATAAAGCAACGAAAGAAATATACAAGGTTGAGTTTCATCAAGGTGTTCTTAAGGATTTGTTTGGAATTTTTGCTGGTTTATATGTTAAAGATGCCAAGGATAAGATTATAAGATTTATTAAAGAGAAAGGTGTTGGTTTTGAGTTTTATATTTTACCAGAAGTTGTTATATGTAGGTGTTTAAGTAAGGGTGTGGTTAAAATTTTACATGATCAGTGGTTTATCAAGTATTCTGATAAGAATTGGAAAGATAAAGTTCATGAGCATATAGACAAGATGGAGTTCTATCCTGAAAGTATAAAGAAGGTGTTTCACGATACTGTGGATTGGTTAGAAGATTGGGTTTTTACGAGAGAAAGGGGTTTAGGAACCAGGTTTCCCTATGATGAGAGCAAAATTATAGAATCTTTAAGCGATTCTACAATTTACATGGCGTATTATACTATTGCGAAATATCTAGAGAATCCTAAAAAATATGGAATTGATATCTCTAAGATTAAAGATTCCTTCTTTGATTATGTGTTTTTAGGTTTGGGTAATTTGCGAGAAGTTGCTAAGGAAAATGGTTTGGATGAAAGAGTTTTGGAGAGGATAAGAGAAGAGTTTTTGTATTGGTATAAAGGAGGGTTTGATTTAAGGATTTCTGGTAAAGATTTAATAAAGAATCACTTAACTATGATGCTATTTCATCATGTTGCTATATTTCCAGAGGGATTTTTACCTAAGAGTATAGGTGTTAACGGATTTGTGATGGTGGATGGAGAAAAGATGAGTAAAAGCAAGGGTAATTTTTATACCTTAAAAGATGCTTATGAAATTTTTGGTGCAGAGGAAACGAGATTTGCTTTATTATATGCAGGAAACATTGGGATAGATGATCCCAACTTCGAGACAAAAATAATCAAAGATATAAGAGAGAAACTGGTGTGGTTTGAGAATTATGTGAAAAAGTATTATGGTAAAGGTAGGGAGGATGTTAAAGAAATAGATTTATGGTTAATGGTAAAGATAAAGCACCTAACAGATCTTTTTATTGAGAATGGAGAAAATTTGATGACGAGAGATGCTGTGAAATACGGGTTTTTTGAGATGCAAAATGCATTGAAGTGGTATTTGAGAAGGACAGGAAATAATATTCATGAGGAGACATTTAAAGTATTTGTTGAACAACAATTACATATACTTAGTTGTATAATTCCTCACTATGCTCAAGAGTTGTGGAACATTATCGGTAATGAAACTCTTTTACCAATAGAGAGATTTATAGAGATTCAGGAGATAAGTGATTCTCATGAGATTCTTGAGTTTGAAGAATATCTCCAGAATCTTTTAGATGATGCCAAGGAACTTTTGATGTTAATGGAGAGGAAGGGTAATAAAGTTAATAAGATTTATATGGTTGTGGGAGATGAGTGGAAATATCTAGTTTATGATTTGGTTAAAGGGGCAAAGAATATGAAAGAGGTTATGGAAAAAGCAAAAGAGGAAGGATTTTACGGAATTGATCCTAAAACATTTAGTGATTTTGTTAATAAGAGCTTCGGTAAGATTAAGAAATCTCCGTTTGAATATCTTGAAAGAGATAAGGAGATTGAATGGTTGTTTGAAAGTAAAGAGTTTCTAGAAAGAGAACTAAACATTAAAGTTGAAATTAAAGAAGAAAAAAATGTTAAAGATGCAAAAAGTTCGAGATCATTGCCTTATAAACCTGCATTTGTGGTGGTAGATTGATATGAGAGTAGTTGATATGAAAGAAGTATTAGATAAGATAGAAGAATATGCAGAGCTTCTAAGAGAAGGGACTATATTTGTTTACCCTACAGATACAGTTTATGGAGTAGGCGGTAATGCTTATCTTAAAGAGGTTTGTGAAAGAGTATATTCTATAAAAGAAAGAGCGAGAGAAAAACCATTGTCTGTTATAGCGCCATCTTATGAATGGATCTTAGAACATTTTGAGATAGACAAATCAACTTTGAGATTATACCTACCAGGACCTTATACTTTATTATTAAGGAAGAAAGATGCAAATTTTTTGAAATACACTTCTTTTACAGATGTTGTTGGTGTGAGAATACCTGATCATGAGATAACTTTGCTTGTTCATAAGGCAGATGTGCCTTTGATAACTACTTCTGCTAATATTTCTAACGAACCACCAGCAAAAAGTTTTGAGGAACTTGATGAGAGAATAACGAGCAGAGCGGATATTGTGATAAAGGGAAAGTGCTATTTAGGAAGGGCATCTACAGTTATAGATCCTTATACCCAGAAAGTATATAGGTGATTATTTTATGAATTCTTGGAACGTTTTTTTACAGATTAATAATTATTTTAAAGAAAAATTTGGTTTAGAAGTAAATTTTAATTTTGAAAAGGTTGAGGATGCTGTTTTTTCGATTCCTTTACATAAGATATCAAAACAAAAAAATATTTCTTGTGAAAAAATATTGGAGGGAGTTGAACGTGCTTTTGGTAATTTAGATTTTGAGTTAGAAAATTGTTTTCTTAAAGTTAGGTGTTTTGATTTTGATTTGAGTTTCCCTTTGTTAGGTGAAGGGAAAAAATATGTTGTGGAGTTTTCATCACCAAATATAGCAAAGCCATTTAATGTAGGGCATTTAAGATCTACAATACTTGGCAATGCTTTATCCAACCTTCTAATACATTCTGGAGGAGAGGTAATAAGGATTAATTATTTAGGTGATTGGGGAATCCAATTTGGAAAATTATTATATGCTTACAAACATTATGGTGATGAGAAGGAACTTAAAGAGAGAGGTTTGAGATATCTTTTTGATTTATATGTTAGGGTACATAAAGAAGAGGAGGAGAGATCGGAGATTAAGGAGCTGGCAGAGAACGAGTTTATTTTACTTGAAAAAGGTGATAAACGAAACCATCAACTATGGGATATGTTTAGAAAGGCAAGTTTAGATGAGTTTAGAAAAATTTATGATCTTTTTGAAATAGAATTTGATGTTGTGGAAGGTGAAAGCGATTATGTTAAAGATGCGTTTAATTTGGTTAATGAGCTTCTATCTAAACACGTCGCTTTTATAGATGAAAAAGATAAAAGTGTGGTGGTTTCAACACCTTATGGTAACGTTGTTATTAACAAGAAAGGTCAAAGAACGCTTTACTCTACAAGAGACTTGGCAGCGATTAAGAAAAGGTGTGAGAAATATAGTCCAGATGAGATTCTTTATGTTGTTGGAAGTGAGCAGAGTCAATACTTTAAACAGATTTTTTATGTTGCCAAAGAAACCTCTCTATGTAAAAGCAGATTAGAACATATAGATTTCGGCTTGTTTTATTTACCAGAAGGTAGATTTTCAACAAGGAAAGGAAACGTTGTTTTTGTTGATGAGTTTGTTGATTATATTGTTCATTCAGTGAAGGATGAATTCTTTAAGAGAGGCAAAAAGTGTGATGAGGAAATGGCATTAAAACTTGCTATAAACACTATAATTTTTGCTATACTTTCTCAGGCGAGAAGAAAGAATTTCTTGTTTGAGGTCAAGAAGTTTGTTTCATTCAATGGTGAGACTGCTATTTATTTGGTTTATACTTATTCACGTGCTAAGAACGTACTTAACAATTACGGCGGTTTTTCTTTTAATAGAGATCTAGCGAGGTATCAGATTTTAAGTAATAAAGAAGGACGTAATCTTTTAAATTTTATTCACAAATTTCCTCTATATTTCAAGAAATCTTTTGATAATTATGATCCCCACTATCTTGTTGTTTATGCGATAGAGATGTCTAAAAGATATAATACTCTTTATCAAAATGTGAGATTTATAGGTAATGAAGAATTTGAACATGCAGGTTATTTATTATCTTCATTAGTGGTTGATTCTCTTCAAAAAGTTTTTGATGTGATCGGATTTAAAAAGATTGAAGGAATATAAAAATAATTATATTTAATTTTATATATTATATATATTTTCACCACCCAACAATATAGTATAGAC
>WAOB01000085.1 GCA_015521505.1 Nanobdellati archaeon
TTATAAGATATAATAGTACTCCCCAAGGGATAGCATAAGTAAAAATACTAAGCAAATTTATTATTATAGAATCATTATATTTTATGATAAAATAATAAAGCGATACTGACAGAGAAAGAGTGATGAGAAAGATAGCAAAATATTTTATTTCGATTAAAGAATATACGAATAATAGGTTTGAGAGAGAAAGGAGATTTAAGGAAGTGATAGAGATATATAATAATACTGCTGACATGATGTTTAAGATAAAAATTAAAATATATATCATTATTTCAGCCTCCTTTTATTTATTGATTTTATTTAAAAGAGATTCTTTTAATTTTTTGATATATTCTGCTCTTCTATTTTCCTGTACTTGCGGATTGAACGAATATCCTTTTTCTGGATGATATGTGCTTTTTGGAGTGGTAAATAGATAATAACCAATACCTCCGACAATCCCTATAACAAACAAAAGACCTATAAACCACCACACCCAAGATGATCTACTTTCCTGGGAAGAGGATTCAAGAATTTCTATGTTCTTTTGCACTTTTTCGAGTAAGGAATATGCTCCTACATAATCGCCGTTTTTTATTTTTTCCTCTGCTTTTTGAAGGTATGTTTTTGTTTGTTGATATACTACCTTCATATTTTCAGAAGGGGATATATCTTCTATCTTTTCCTTTAACTTATTCAGGAGATCTTCTATCTCCTTTTTCTTTTCCTCTGTTGGCAGTAATGTTATTTTTATTGTTTTCTCTACTGTTTTATTGTTGTATGAGACTTCGATGCTGATAGTGTATTCTCCTACTCTTTTTGTTGGAGAACTTATAGCTATAGTAAATACTTTTTCTTCTGATGGTTCTAATGATACTATATCAAAATTGTGTGTTATGTCAAGATTTTCTTTATCATACACGAGACTTATACTCAATTTCTCTGCTTTGGCTTTACCAATGTTTTTAATTTTTATAGTTATATTCAGTGTTTCATTTATCAATATAGAATAGTCTTCTTTTTCTGTTATGATTTCTAACTCGGGCTCATTGGATTCAGTCTCTTGATTTTGTTGGTTCTCGCTTTCTTGATTCTCTTCGGTTTGGTTTGTTTCTTGATTTGTGTCTTGTGTTGTGGATTGCTGATCTTGTTGCTGTTGAGATATAGCATCTACCGTTATTCCTTTAGAAGGATATGAATAAAAGTATACTTTGTATGAGAATCCGCTTCCATTAATTGGTAAAAACCACGAATCTGAGGTTGATGTACTAACAGAGATTGTTGCGGATCCATCGTCTTCTGCTTTTAGAGGTATAGAACAGGAAGACGATATGTTAGAAGTGACCCAATAACATTTATAAGTTGATTTTCCAGAGAACGAAAGTATATTGGAATTAGATGTTTTGACAACTGCCTGAACTTTCTCAACATTTATTGTCCCTATATTGTTAAGATTTAAAGACATGGTCGAGGCATCTCCTTCTACCATGCTTGAAGGACTGCTCTGGAAATAGATTTCTACAAAAGGTGCGTTAATAGAATAACTTCTTGAAGTGCTATTTATGGAAGCGTAGTTTTCTAAAGACGATTTAAGAATTATGTTATGGTTCCCAAATTCAAAATATCTGTTGTTTGTCATATTTGGTGTTTGATATACTATCTTATACGTTCCATTACCAAAATCATTTATCAAGTAAATCTTACCTCTGTTTGTTTTATATTTTCTTTCGTAATGCCACTCATCATACATAGTAAGGTTTTGTGTTTTCAATCCTGTAACAGGAGTGTTATCAAAATGTTTTACATATACAAAGAGAGTAAGGTTTGTTCCTGGTTTGAGGTTTGATGAACCCCCTGTAATGTTATAGGATGTTATTAATGCAGGATAAACTTCTAATGTTGAGTTTTGATTGTTCCAGTTATAATCCTTGCTTGTGGTGTCAAACGCTTCAACACGTACATATACTTTATTCGTAGACTTTATTGTATAGTTAAATCTTATTATTTGTAAAGATCCTGCACTGACAGAGACCACACTGGAATTGAATGCTATTATAGAGGTACAAGACCTGTCGGGGCACACTTTAAATGTTGTATTGACATTACTATTTAATGTACCATAATTAGAGATGTTGTATGTTATAACAATATCATCTCCTTCCTTATATTTTGTAGGTGCATGATCTATATATTTCACCATTATATCTGGTAGACTTACAACTTTTATCGTTATTTCCTCAAAATCCAAGAGATTAAAATCATTTATACACGATACTGTTATGTTATAATACCCTTCTCCCAAGGCAGGAGATGAAAGAGAATATATTCCTGAGGTAAGATATTTCATCTCATCTAAAAGCGTGCTGTTGCTATAGAGAGTACATGTCGAATTTTGGGCATAAAAGTCATTTATCTTGAACTTTACTCTAAACGGTTTTGCAAGTATTACAGAGTTGTTTGATGGAGAGAGAATCTCAATTACAGGAGAGTATTGTAGCTTTGTATTGTTAACTTTAGTTATGTTATATTTTATTGTCTTTCTAAAGTAGTCGCTAATTGTGAAATTCAATATATAATACCCATCATAAATGTTTTTCTTATGGAGTGTTATATTTTCTATGACATACGAAAGATTAAACGATTTATTCGTTATGATAAAGTAGTTCTGACTCATATTGATATAAGAGAGATTAACAGACAGATCATATATTTTTGGTGAATTTGCGCTGATAAACCCTGTAGGTTTGGACCATATTCCTTTTACTGAAAAGTTTTCTGGATAATATATTATGGCAGACAAACCAAGAATTTGAGGAGGAGATGAAGACACGTCTGTTAGGAGCGCCACTGCAGAAAGGGCTGTAAAAGAACCCTCACCATAGAGTTGAACGGTAAGATAATACGTTTCATTAGTATTTCTGTCTTTCCAGAAATATAATGTTGAATCGTATTCAAATTTAAAATTGTCTGTAATTGTTTTATTAGAGATATAATATGGCACATACCCATAATATAAGCCCTTATCTTCCAAATGTGGATATGTGGAGTTGAGATAAACAATGAATAAGTCTGTTTTGTATAATCCGCTTTCGTTTACATTCATTTCGTATGTTGCCGTATTATTTCTACTTATTTCTTCAATGGATGTTGTGTTTTTTAATATAACTCTTGGCGATAAGCCATCTATTAGTACTCTATAAGTATAATTCATCTTTGTGTTGTTATCATAAAGCATTTCAAAAACCATGCTTCTTTGTTGCTCGTCTTGTATGTTGATTGTTTGTGTCAGATTTATTTGAAAGTTCTGATATGTCGTTTTATCTACAATAGATGAAAAAGATGTTGATGATATGTTGAAATAGACAATCGACTTGTTTACCGGATTAATGAACCGGCTCGCATTAGGACTTGTTGTGATAGTATTAGTATCGTTAGCAATAAATCCAGGTAGGTAGATGGTTATTTTCTTTATGTTTGTGTCTGTGGCCATTATAGAGAAATTTAACACACCAGAACCATTTTTTATTATTGTATGATATAAAGGATGTTTTATTTCATCTACTGTGTCTTCTCCTCCTATAATGGTATAGAATTTTATATCAAAAGCGTAACTTTGCGTAAGTATCAAGATTAACAAAGCTGATATGAAAACTAAAAAATTAGTCTTTCTCATAAAACCCCTCCTTACAGGATTAATTTTAAAATTTTTTTCTTAAAAACAACCCTCTTCTTATAATTGGTTGTCTTTTTGATCTTTTTTTAATTGTTATAATGACAAAGGCAGCTATGAAAAACCCTATAATTAAATAGTAGTTTATGTTGTTTGATATATTTATTGCAGAAAATTTACCTGTAACTGAATCAAGAACACCTCTAGATTGCTCTTTAGTTATTTTATTTGTTGTGTTGGTAATGGTTCTGTTTTCTAATACCTTTACTGTAAAACTTATGTCTTCTGTTGCTTCTCTTGATTTAATACGCATATTTACAAAATAATAATCTTTACATTCATTACACGTTAATTTTAGCCTCATCCTTACTTTCACGTTGTCGTTAGGTTTTAGTGTTTCAACGAATGCAGGTGTGAATACATACCAATCCTCTTTTAATCCTGCAACACTTATCTGTATGTCTGTCAACTCTAAATCTCCTTCGTTTTTAATTTCTATTGTTATCTCTTTATCTTTACCTTTCTCCACCTCTACTATCTCATCAACATAGGCAACTAATTTAATCCTTTTTTCTACATTGAATTTAAATGTTATGTTTTTTGCATCTATTTTATTCGAAGGAACGTAAATTACTAGTTCTTTACTTTCTATTCTGGTTTTTGGCATCGGTGCTAAGAAAGAGATCTCAAACTTTCCGTTTTTGTCTGATACCACTTCTCCGAATATCTCTGTACCCTTTACATAATAATTCAATTTTATCCCTTCAACAGGTTTACCATCAAAATCTTTTACAAAACCTATTACTCTAACATCATCATCGACAAAATAATCTTTGTCTTCGCTTTCAAGAGATATAAAGATTTTCTTTTTCTCAACTAATATTATATTACCTTTAAAGTTATCAACATAAACGTTGTTTGAAATAACATTCAACGAGTATTCATATTTTAATGTATCTCCTGCACATAAGTTCATTCCATAATTCCAATAATCGCAATATAGTGCCATGATGTTTCTTTCATCAATAAGTTTTGAATCAGAATATGTGATTTTAGCATTTGCTTTTTCATAGGGAGCAGATATCTCAACAACAAATGCTTTAATAGTTCTAAAACCTTCCATACTATAAGAAGGATAGTTTATTCTTAAGAAGCTATCTATCGAGTTATCTATTTTCAGGTTATAGACATTCACTTCATCTGAATAGTAGTTTTGTGATGTCCCTGCTTGGATGGTTAAATTATATGTTCCTTTTGGAATTAATATATTATATGTTCCTTTATTATCTGTGTTGAATACATAAATTTTCTTACCATTATCAAATATAAATTTTGCATATAACGGGTTTCCTGAAGATGTTTTCAAATTTCCCTTTAATGAAACAACATATTCTACTCTTAATATCTCAAAACTCAGGGTTGGGTATGTATTGTAATTTAAAATTTTAAGGTAAATCTTTTGTTCACTACTATTGTAGCTTTGAGGCTTGACTATTTCAACATTTGCTATATATTTTTGCTTTTCAGCGTCGTAAACAACTCTGCTATTTAATTCTCTATTACCTAAATAGAATTTTATGTTGGAATCACTTAATGTTACTATTTCACTACCCTTTTCATAAACTTGAAACTCTATCTTTACTATTTTTGAAGAATCGACTTTTATAGTTGATCCTTTAGAGGGAGAAAATATTTTCAAAGAGACAGGGGAAAGAACATTTAGTGATCTTGGAGAAGATGTTTTGAGGGAAAGAGTTTTACCTTTGTGGTTATACGTGCCTTCAACAATGATGTCGTATACTCCTTCTTTTACGAAATAAGGAATAGGAAAAACAACAATCATAGGCGAGGAATACGAAACAAGAACATCGGGAATAACATACACGTTTTCAGGGGATTTTAGTTTTACAATGATGTTTGTTAGCAAATCGTTTTGTAAGGATATGTAATTTGATTTGAGGGAGATTTGCAAATTTGTAAAGTACTCTCCCTGATAAATTTCTTCAGGATCATTATAGGTGGGAGATATTATTTCTAAATCTATTCTATCTACAACAACATATATCTCTTTTATTTCCGGTGCTGATTGATTATAGTATTTACAAGAAACCACTATTGTCTTATTACCATAATTTCCAGGGATGTTGAATATCTGCAGTGTTGCAGAGTAAAATGCTCCATTATATGTTGCTGGCACATAGGCAAAGTTATCAAACCTTGCAGATGCTGTTTCAACAGGCAGGTTACTGTTGCAATTAAAGTTTACAGTAATTTGACGTACATCATCATCTTTAGAAAAAAGCACTATATCATCATAACTAAGAATATCTATCCCTGCATAAGCGCTTTCTACCATCAGAGATAACACAATCAATATTAACACATGTTTTTTCATCATATTAACCCCAGTAATGATTTTATCTTATAAAACCTTGGAAGTTTATACGTTTTTCCAATTATTTTTGCTGCTATTTTCTTAAATTCAATTGCTGCAGGTGAAAACGGTTTGTAAGCAACAACAGGTATTTTCTGATAAATACTCTCTCTAACATATGGGTCTTCAGGGACGACACCATAAATGGTTGATTCAACCATCATCTCTATTTCAGGTATTGTTAGCTCATAAGGGTTATTTGAGTATCTATTTACAACAACTCCTGTTAGATGTCTTTTTTGCTTTTCTGCAACTCTAGAAAGTTTCATGGCATTTGTTACTGTAGGGATTTCAGGATTAGTAATAACCATAATCTCTCTACATGCAGACATGACAGCAATAACTTCCTCATTTATTCCTGGAGGAGAATCTATCAAGACAAGATCTGCAGGTATTTCTGATATTATTTTCCTTAGATTTTTTATATCTGCTTTAAGAGAACTTAGATCCAAAGATGCAGGAATAACTCTTAATCCTGTATGATGTATGTACAATGCTTTTTCAATATCTATATCTTTGGTTAAAACATCTTGTAAACCATGAGGAAAGTTATACATACCAAGGTGTAATCCAAGATTGGATGCAGTAATATCGGCATCTATAACCACAACGTCTTCTCCAAATTGATGTAATGCTAAACCTATATTCAAAGAAGAGACAGTTTTCCCTACTCCTCCCTTACCGGACATAATTCCAATAATTCTTTGGGGCATGTTATCACCTACAAGTATATAAATATATTAACATATCAAACTATTTAAAAATTACATAAAATTTCAAATAATAAAAGAATCTTTTTAAATATTATTACTGCATTTAAACAGAAACAGGAGGGACTCTATTACTTTGTGGTTTATTATGAGAGAAGCGGTATGGAAATATAAAAAGAAAATTGACGGTTTTGAGATAACCTCTTTTGGCGGAGTTTTTTTTGAAGATGATGGAAAAAAGTATTTTGTTGTTGGTGATTTACATTTAGGTATGGAAGATGCTTTAAGACAAAGAGGAATCTCTCTTCCAAAAAAGCAACTTACTCAAATCAAGAGGAAATTATCTATGATAAAAGATCTTTATGGTGATGATCTAACTATAATCCTTAATGGTGATATTAAACATGAATTTTCTGATATGAGTTATAATGAAATGAGAGAGGTAACGCACATATTAGAATACTTATTGGAAAGGTTTGAGGATGTTGTTGTAATAAGAGGTAATCATGATAATTATGTTGTATCAATCCTTCAAAGGAAAGGCATAGAACTAATTAATCGTTTTGAGACTACTAACTTTTATGTTGAACACGGACATAAGGATGTTTCTTATAAAGATATATCGAAACATATTATTCTGAGTCATGAACATCCTGCGGTAACTCTTAGAGATGATGTAGGTGCTTCAATTAAACTGGACGCTTTTCTTATTTACAAGTATTATAGTAAGTATATTATTATAACCCCTTCTTTCAGTTCATACTCTGCAGGGGCAGATGTTTTAAGGTCTCTATCAGAAGAATTTTCTATCAATATTTTAAATGAAATAGGTATAGAAAATTTTTCGGTTTATGGTATTTTCGAGGATGAAATTCTTTATTTAGGGAAAGTTAGGGAGATAAAAAAAGCAACAACTCTTCTTAGACTTTGAAAAATGTGTTTATGATTTCTTTATGATCGAAGCCTATTTTGTCTGGTAGATTATTGATGTTGAATATGTGTAGAGATCTTACTTCACTTTTATCATATTCTCCTGCTGATTTCAACAAATTAAACAAGTTGTTCACTTTGACGTAGAATACATGAGTGATATTTCTAAATCTAGGATCCCTTTTCGGATCATCAAAGTAGGTAAAATAGTTGTTTTTGTTTATTTTTATAGAAACACCTGTTTCTTCTCTAAGTTCTCTTTCTGCTGCTTCTACTAATTTCTCTTTTTCTTCAACAAAACCACCCGGTAAGCAATAATGATTTTTGTATGGCTCGTATGCTCTCAGAACTAGCAATATGTTCTTATCTTTATCATATACGATAATATCAACACTTATTTTTATATTATTCATTATTCAACCCCATTGTTAATAATGGATATACAGTAAATGTTATTGTGTTGTCAGGATTTAAAGATGGTAAGAAAATAAAAGCACCGTCTATTGTTGTATATACGTAATCCCATGAAGTGTTTATGGTTATATTGTATCTATATAATCCATTTACAATTCCTGCATATTTAACATTTAACTCTATACTTTCGTTCGTTGTGTTAATATAATCTCTTATAAACGAGCTAATCTCTTTTTCAATTAATGTTGCATTTTTCATTCCGAGTGCAGAGATGAATCTATTATAGTTAGAGATTTCTCTCTCATATTCGGATTTCATGACAATAAACCCTATGAGCAGCAAAATTGATATAAAAGACAGTACAAAAATAGCAATTTTTTCATTTGTTATCTCAACCATATTCTAGCTTTATAGGCAAATTTTAAATTATTTTGTATCGTAGTTCTTTTATGAAACCAGTAATTGCAATAAACTTTAAAGCATATCCAAATGCCTTTGGAAATAGTGCACAAAAACTGCTAGATCTCATTGAAATATTCTCAAGAAGATATAATATAGAAACAATTGTGGCTTTACCTCTAACAGAAATTTATAGAGCCAGAAATTATAATTTTATAAAAATTTATGCTCAAACCTCTCATGCAGTGGATTTTGGAGCATATACAGGCAAGATACCTACAAGAGCGTTACTTCATTATGGAGTTAAAGGCGTTGTTCTGAATCACTCTGAAGATCAAAAAAATATTAAAGATATAGAGAAGATCCTTAATGATGCCTATGAACATAATTTGGATGTTTTAATTTGCGCCTCTTCTGTTGATTCCTCTTTAGCATTGTCAAGATATCATCAAATTACATATCTTGCCTATGAACCTCCAGAATTGATTTCAACAGGCAAATCTGTTTCAGAGTATAGGGGAGAAGATATGAAAAAAATATCTAAGAAGATAAATTATATTAATTCAAAAATCAAGTTATTAGCAGGTGCAGGTATAACTAAAAGAAAAGATATAGACTTGTCATTACAATTAGGTGCGAATGGTGTTTTTGTTTCTTCAGCAATAATGAAGTCAAAGAATATAGAAAGAACATTAGAAGAATTTATGGCTTATTGGTAATCTTTATAAATCTTAAGCAAGATTTTCTTTTATGGTTAATTTTCAAATAAATGTGAAATCTGTGATGAGGATTGCTGTAGTAGATAAGGAAAAATGTAGGCCTGAAAGATGCAATCATGAATGTAAACTATTTTGTCCTCCTGAAAGAAACGATGTTGATGTTATTACTATAGAGAAAACAGCAAGAATAAATGAACAAACCTGTATAGGCTGTGGTATTTGTGTTAAGAAGTGCCCTTTTGATGCTATAACTATTATAAATTTAACTCATGAAGCAGGCAAACTTGTTCATCAGTATGGTGAAAATGGATTTAGGTTATTTAATTTACCGTCTATTAAAGAATCCAAGGTTGTTGGTTTATTGGGAAGAAACGGAACAGGTAAAAGTACTACATTAAATATTTTATCGGGCATTACTAAACCAAATTTAGGAAAGGTAAATGGAGATGTTTCATGGCATGAGATAATTGAAAATTTTCGAGGTAGTGAGATTCAACAATATCTCGAAAGAATTAAAGAGAAAAAAATAAAAGTTAGTTATAAGATTCAAAGGATTGAGTTGATTTCCAAAACTTATGCAGATAGGAAGGTTAGAGATCTTTTAGATGGTGTAGAAGAGGAAATAATAAAAGAGATGGGGCTTGATATCCTTCTGGACAGAAAAGTTGGTACCTTATCTGGGGGTGAGTTACAGAAGATTGCTATTGCAAAAGCATTAAGTAAGGATGCCGATTTTTATTTTATCGATGAGCCTACTTCTTTTTTGGATATAAAGAATAGAATAGATGTTGCTAAAACAATAAAATTGAAACTTAAAGATAAAAGCACCCTAGTAGTTGAGCATGATTTAATTATTTTGGACTATCTTTCAGATTTTGTTCATATCGTTCATGGCTTTCCTGGCGCTTATGGTGTTGTAAGTAATATTTATCATACAAGGAGAGGCATTAACTCATATATTGAAGGTTACATAAAAGAGGAGAATATAAGGTTTAGAGATTATTCTTTGGAATTTAACTATATAAAAGAATCAAAAAGATTGAAAGAAAAACTACTTTATGTTCCTAAGATGAAAAAAACATATGATAGCGGATTTTTTTTAGAGGTAGAAGATTTCTATATATATGAAGGAGAGATTATAGGGATATTGGGTAGGAACGGATTAGGCAAGACAACCTTTATTAAACTTTTGGCAGGTATAGAGAAGGATGATGAGAATATGTGTGATTTTGATTTGAAGATAGGGTATAAACCGCAATACATAAACTTAAATTACGAAGGCAGTGTAGAAAGTTTTATTAATGAAAATATTAAGTTAAATGAGGACATAAAAAACCATCTGATGAAACCTTTAGAAATAGAGAGATTTATACACAAGGAAGTTCCTTCTCTATCTGGGGGAGAGTTACAGAGATTATCTATATTATATTCTTTGAGTATGCCGGCAGATCTGTATTTATTAGATGAGCCCTCAGCATATTTGGATGTTGAAGAAAGAATTATTTTAGGAAAGATACTAAGAAGATATGCAGAACAATTAAATACTAGTTTGTTTGTTGTTGATCATGACTTGTTGTTTTTAAGTTCTGTATCTGATAGGATAATGGTATTTGATGGCGTTCCTGCAAGAAGAGGATATGCTAAGCAGCCTGTGGATTTTAAAGAAGGAATAAACTATTTTCTAAAAACAGTAGACATAACAATGAGAGTCGATGAAGAGACAAAGAGACCTAGAATTAATAAAGAAGAAAGCAAAAAGCACATAGAAATGAAATCTAAAGGGATTTATTTTGAGTTTTGATTTTTCTCAAAATCTTGCCTTCTTGTACTATTAGAGCATGAAACTCTTGCATATCTTCTACTTTCTTTATTTCCTTTTCAACCATGCTTCTTATTTTTTCATAATCAAATTTATTGGTATTTATTATGCCATAATGATTGAATATTCTGAAGGTATATTTGTCCACTACGAAGATTGGTTTGAATCCTGCATAAAGTAATATGCTATCTGCCGTTTCCTTTCCAATACCTTTTAGTTTTAGGAGTTCTCCTCTTAATTCTTCCAATGGTTTACTTTCAAAGAAATACTTTAATGTTTCATAGTTTTTAGTTATGTATTGTGCAAAGAGTTTTAATCTTTCTGCTTTTTGGTTGTAAAAACCAGCAGGTTTTATTAATTCTTTTAATTCTTCCTCCTTCATTTTGGTAATTGCTTTTAAATTTAATACTTTTCTATCTCTTAAATTTTCCAATGCTTTCTCGACATTTTTCCATGAGGTGTTTTGCGTTAATATTGCACCTATTACTATCTCATCATTTCCATATTTTTCTCCTTTACATGGCCACCAATTTTGTTTACCATGTTTTTGTAATAGATATTTGTACAGATTGTATATTTTTCCCATTGATTTTTGGTAAATGTTAAATTAATTTAAATATTATCTCAATTAGATTGTGTATGGCATTAAAAGACATAAAAAAGGAAATCTCTTCTTATGTGAAAAACGATATTTTTAACGATCTGAAAGACATTCTAATTGCTTTTATCATTGCTTTTGCTTTTTACAAAGGCTCGGGTTTGGTTTTAGGTACAGAAACACCATATCTTGTTGTTGTATCTTGTTCAATGCTACCGGAACTTCATCGAGGTGATGTAATAATAGTAAAAGGAGTGGAGTGGGAAGACATAATAGCAAACAAGAAGTGGAAAGATCCTGAATCCACAATAATTGTTTATTACGAACCATTACAGAATAAATTAATAGTGCATAGAGCATACGAGAAGTTTGAGAAAAACGGAAAAAGATTTTTGAGAGCGTGGGGAGATAACAATTCCAAACCAGACCCATGGATAATCCCTTATGAGAACGTGAAAGGAGAGGTTATTTTTAAGATACCTTATCTTGGTTATCCGAGAATCTTGTTAGGATATATTCTCGGTCAAGATGTTGGGGGATGTAAGGAAAGAATAGAAGTAAATATTAATGATTAAAAATTTTTACTTTCATTTTTCTTAAAAAGGTTTTTAAATTTAACGAAATTAGAATGTATTTATATACTACTATCAAGTAGTTTTGGAGGTGAAATATATGGATTTGTTTAATAAAGTATACAGGGAAGTGCTATATATTGCTAAAATAAACGAGTTGAATGAAGAAGTCTATCCATCTCCTGTAGAGAGTATAAAAGGACTAGTACTTGGACGTGATAACAAAACACTTTATTGGGTTAATAATCAGGATTATTCCGTAGAGAAGATAGGGGAATTTGGTAAGATAATCTATGCTGAATCTATTGGAGGGGTGGTAGCGCTTGTCTGCGATAAGAAAGGAGAGATAATCTATACCATTTCCCCTCCTTATAAGAAGACAAAAAGAATAAGTACTTTTACTAAGAATCATAAATATTCTTTTGCAGGTATTGAGGGCTTATTTTTAGGAGAGGATAATAAAACCATTTACTCTGTTAAATCCAAAGGGAGTAAGGAAAAGGTATGGGTATTAGATAACGAAGTTTATCCAGAACCTTTTGCAGGTATAGAAGGGTTGATACTTGCACGAGATAATAAGACAATATACTGGATATTTTTATCTAGAGAAGAAGCAAAATGATCTTTTCTTCTCTATTATTGTTTTCACTTTCTTAAGTAAAAAAAGGTTTTTAAAAGTAATCTCAAATCTATATGTTAACATTTCATTATAGATAAATTATATATTTATCATAATACACAATATATAATAATTATATTCTCTTAACTGATTAAAGGTGTGGTGTCCTAATGGGTTTTATGTTTTATCATAAAAACATAGATAAAAGATCGTTAGCGAATTTATATCGAAAAACAATAAATCAATATAGTGGTATTTGTATTGATTCTACTTCTTCCAAGTTAAGAGAATTTTATGGACAAACTATAAGTGATGAATGTATTCTTTTAGATAA
>WAOB01000086.1 GCA_015521505.1 Nanobdellati archaeon
ATATAGAATTTATTTCTCCAAATTTTTTTGAGATTATACCGTGTTTCAACAACTCCATAAAATTTTCAGCATAATATCTTTCCAATAGGTTTTTAAGTTTACTTAGATCGTCTTCCAATTCTTCTAATTTAATCTCTTTAAGATTTTTTTCAAGCTTTATAATGATGATTTTTAACAATTTTTCAATCTCATTTATCATTCATTTAAATCCAAATTTCATCAACGTTGCCTGTGATGCGCCATGTTTTATAAAACCTCTGGAATAACCTAAAACTTCAAAAATTCTTTCAACAGCTGATAGTACTTGATTTTCAATGTAATAATCTGGATCATAATCTTCAATACTTGCAAATTCAATAGGTTCTGCTCTTTGAGAAATAGGTTTAGACCCTTTTGTTATTACGTAACCGATTATTTGTCCGGGATAAACTTTTATACCTCTTTTCATCAGCTTCTTTGCTGCAACAACATGAGGTTCAAGTCTCTTTTCATAATCTTCAATGCTTCTTGTTAATTGCGTATATATAACTAAATCCTCTAACTTAATTTTTCTGCTCTTTATCTTATCGATTATCTTTCTAACAATTTTTATTGCTTTTTCAACATTTCCTTCTAGAAGCAATGTTTCCAAAACTTTTCTCTGCGTTTCTTTTGCAATCGAAGCCCAATCTCTTCGTACAAATTCAAGCCCTTTAACAATGATTCTATTATCCTCAGTTGCTAGAGCATATTTCTTCTTTGTAATAAACAATCCTCTTTTATAAAATCCTTCTAACTCTAATTTAATTTCACCTGGTAACTTCGAATTTACGTATTCAAGAAACTCTTTCGCTTTATTTTTATCCTTGAGTAAAACGAATAATGAGTCCGTATCACTATATATGACTTTAAAATTGAATTCTTTCTCAGCAATATCTATAACTTTCTTTATATAATATCTGGCATAAGCAGCAATGCTTTCTGCACATTCTTTTTTATACCATCTAGCATTTGCAAAACCCATATAACCATATATCGAGTTTGCTAATATCTTTAACGCTTTTTGTTCAATATCAAGCATTTTTTTAACACTTTCATCTCTCTCTTCCTTAAGCTTTTTCTTAATTTCTAATCTCTTACTAACCAATCCTTCCAGAACTTCAGGTATAAATCCCTTCCTTTCTTTACATATCCTATGTCCAACTTCTGGAACAATATCTTCATCGTTACATGTTTTAACGTTGATCGTTGATGGATCGATGTTATGCGTTATTATAATACTTGGGTATAATGCACGAAAATCATAAACCACAATATTTTCATGCAGTCCTTTAATAGGTTCTTTAACATAACCTCCAACGTAGGTTTCTTCCTCTCGTTCTTCTTTTTCTTCTTCCTTAGGTTTATTGGGACATAATTCTCCTTTTTCGTAAGCTTCTCTTATTAATAACATTTCTACAAGTTGACTCGCTGTAGCTCTTGAAACGTCATATAACGTTTGTTTAACGACTCTGGAGAGTTCAAAATATAAAGGGAGAAATTTCTCAGATAATTTAAATGCAATATCAGCATCGTTTAAACAATATGATGCAAGAATATCAAGATTTCTGTTTTCTTTCCATAGTTTCCATATTTCCATCTTATTTATTTCATGCTTATTTATTCCTAAGATTTCTTTAGCTACATATTCCAACGTGTAGCTGGGTAGGCTTAAATTTCTTCTTATAATTGGATATAAATCAACATGAACTCTACCTCTTATTTTAACTTCATAACCATCCATTCTTCTTCTTATTTCTGGTTCGGATCCATCTCTACCTAATTTTAGTTTAATACCTAATACATCGGCTCTTTTTTTCATATAGAGCAAGTCAAAATTATCCGAGTTATATCCAACTATTATATCAAAATCTTCTTTGGTTATTATTTCCTCGAATCTCTTTAACATTGATTTTTCATCGCTTAGCGTTTCAACAAAATCTAGGTCTATATTTTTCCATGTCAATATTTTTCTCAAACCTGTATTTGATACCATACCAATCATTATTATTGGATCCTCATTTGCATTAGGTGAGCCTCGAGGATTATATGCTTCGATATCAATTGCTAAAACCTTTAATTTCTCGTTTATTTTCTTATTCAAGTGCTTAACATTTATAACTGAGATATATCCATTTTTTTCATCACCCAAAATTTCTACGTAATCCATTGGTACTAATTTTTTATCTATAAGATATCTTCTATGAAATAATATATCGAATTCACGTATCTCCAACACATTTGGTATCAATTTTACTTTATTCCTAACTTTTGGTACACCTTGTGGGTGTTTTGTTATAATCTTTAAAACTTTACTTTCCTTTCCAAAGATTTTTCTTCTAATAATTTCGACTTTAACAATTCTTTCCAAACTTCTTATTCTATTAACAGTTGATTCCAAGTTATGTTCATCTTTAACAATCGCATAAAA
>WAOB01000087.1 GCA_015521505.1 Nanobdellati archaeon
CCAAGCATAATCTTCAAGTATAGTCAAGTTAAACAGGACCGGATCAGTATTCGGATTAGTATTATAAAAATAGTACACATTAATTTTATATTATTTACTAAGATATTAAGAATATTTATAGATGCCTATGGTAGGTATAGAAGAAAAGATTAGAGAAATTGAAGAAGAAATAAGAAAAACTCCTAAAAACAAAGGTACAGAGGTTCATTTAGCAAAATTAAAATCTAAACTTGCTGCATTAAGAGAACTTTCATTAAAAAAATCATCTAAAAGTAAAATAATTACTAAAGGGGTAAAAAAGCAAGGTCATGCAACTGTAAGTATGATAGGATATCCTTCGGTAGGAAAAAGTTCTCTATTAAATGTTCTATGCGGAACAGAATCAAAGACAGGAGAATATGCTTTTACAACTACAGAACTTGTACCAGGAATGATGCATTATAAAGGTGCCTATATTCAAATCTTCGACCTGCCCGGAATAATAGAAAATGCATCGCAAGGAGTTGGGATGGGAAGAGAAATTCTAAGTTATGCAAGAGCTAGTGACCTAATCCTCATAGTAATTGATCCTTTAAAAGACATAGAATATCAAATAAGTACAATAAATGAAGAACTTCATAAAGCAGGATTCAGATTGAATAAAGAGAAACCAGATATAGAGATTAAGAAAAGAGATAGAGGAGGGTTGAACATATTTATAGCGCCAAAGATAAATATAAAAGAAGAAGAGGTGAAAGAAATCGCCCATGAGTTCAATGTACATAATGCAGAAATAATTGTAAGAAAAGCAGAAAACATAGAAGATATCTACGATGCTTTTTTTAATAATAGAATATATGTCCCTTCCTTAATTGTTTTCACTAAACGAGATATACTTAATAGAAATAAAGTGGAAGAACTTGAAAGAAAATATAATAGTATAGTGGTTTCATCTATATCGTTAGAAGGTGTAGAAAACTTAAAAGAAAGAATCTATAATACTTTGGGCCTTATAAGAGTATACACTAAAAAGCCAAATCAAAAAATAGAAGAAGTCAACAAAGAAGAACCTCTAATTTTAAGAAAATCTTCGAGTGTAGAGTATGTCTTTAACAAAATATTCGGAAATGCTTCATTTAATTATGCAAGAGTTTGGGGAAAGAGTGTTAAATTTCCAGGACAAAGAGTAGGATTGGACCATATATTAGAGGATGAAGACATAGTAGAGATACACATCAAATGACTTTTAAAATTTCTCAAATTAATTCAACTAATGGGGTTAAGTATAGGTTTAGTGGGAAAACCTTCAGTAGGGAAGAGTTCTTTGTTCAAAGCACTTACAATGGTTGATGTAGAAATAGCATCATATCCTTTTACTACTATAGAGCCAAACAAAGGAGTTGGTTATGTAAGAGTTTTAGATCCGGGTTTTGAGTTTAATGTAACTTCAAATCCTAAATATGGTTTCATCAAAGGAAAGTACAGATTTGTACCTGTGGAATTGGTAGATGTAGCAGGTCTCGTGCCTGGTGCTTATGAAGGAAGAGGAATGGGAAATAAATTTTTAGACGATTTAAGACAAGTGGATGCCTTGATCTTAGTTGTAGATGCGTCTGGATCAACAGATGAAGAAGGAAGATTTGTTGGGGCAGGTAATTATGATCCTTCAAAGGATGTTGAGTTTTTAATTAATGAACTTGATATGTGGATATATAGCATATTAGAAAGAAATTGGAATAAAGCAGCAAGATTAGATGTGCAAAAAGTTAAGCCAAAGGAAGAGATTCTAGGAGAGGTACTTTCTGGATTAAACATAAGCAAGGAAGAGATAAAGAACGTTTTGATTAATTTAGATTTGTATGATAAAGTTATGCAGAATTGGAGTGATGATGAAAAAAAGTTATTTGCTAAAAAGATAAGAGAAACTAAAAAAATAGTGATAGCAGCAAATAAATGTGATGTTCCAATAGCTAAGGAAAACATAGAAAAGCTCAAAGAAAAATATAAAGACATGGGTGTAATGCACTGCTCTGCTGAAAGCGAGATAGCTCTAAAAAGAGCAGATGATATGCAAGCCATAGAATACATTCCAGGAGAAGGATCATTTGAATGGAAGGATAAATCAAAGCTTAATGAGAAGCAGATAAAGGCTTTAGAATATATTCAGAAGAACGTTTTGGATGTATATGGCTCTACCGGTGTGCAAAACATTCTTGATATGGTGGTGTTTGATATTATGAAGTATATTGCAGTTTTTCCCGGAGGGGTTAATAAATTAGCGGATAAAGAAGGTAGAGTATTACCTGATTGCTTTCTAATGCCTCAGGGATCTACTGCTTTGGATTTTGCAAAAGCAATTCACGAGGATTTTGCTAAGCATTTCATTAAAGTTATAGATGTAAGAACAAAAAAGATGTATGGTAAAGACTATATTTTAAAGCACAGAGATGTCTTAGAAGTTGTTGCTGGTATGTAGATCTTCACACAAATCACACTTTTTATCATACAAACTACATCTTTCTTTTTCCTTTCTCCTTCGTATAAACATATCATACCATAAATCATTAAGTGATTTGTTGTGTTTTTCTTCAATCTTCTTATAAAGCATTACCTCTTTAAACCTTGAAAATTCTTTAAGGACCTCTACTAATTCCTGATCTGTATTGATAGTTGATCCAAAGATATTTTTCAAAAGTTTTTTTACTTCTTTACTGAATAAATACATCCTTTCGATTATCGGTCTTACTCCGTAAGGACCTGAGAAAGTATCAACATAATCCTCCCTAAAGGATGAGCAAAAATATCGCGAACATGTCTCATCTTTTTCCAAATTCGCTAATTGTAGAGAACAATATCCTTCTATAAAATATTCGCAATATCTCCTTTTAATTTTATCATGAGGAGAAGTATCGCAGCAATCATTACATAAGATAACACATTCATTAATACCTTCAATTACGATGTTGGGTGAATATCTAGAGATTATATTCTTTATCTCCAACAACTCATTTGTTCCATAAACTTCTCTTCTATATTTTTCATTATCGTAAAGAGAAAGATCATAATCTTCATAGCCTATATGTTTAACAATTAAGACATTATCTCTTGCTATTCCAAAAGAATAAAGCCTATACAATGCACCATCTATAATTTTATTAAAGGAAATTACACACTTCTTACTTCTTACTGGAATATGCTCTTTATTAGAGAAAAAAGTCAAAATTTCTTTGTAAATAGTAAAAATCCTTTCTATGTCTTCATCATCCCAAAGAGCATGATAAAAATTAAACTTTTTCATATCTAAATAATTATTTTTAAGAAAATATTTTTAAAGTTAAGGAAAAACTCTGTTCTTATGGAGAGAAAACTAAAGATCTACAATACTTTAAGTAGAGAAATAGAAGAGTTTAATCCTTTAAATAACAACGAAGTTGGTATTTATGTATGTGGCCTAACTCCTTATGATTATGCACATATAGGACATGCACGAACTTATGTGTTCTTTGACGTATTTATCAGATTCTTAAGGTATTTAGGTTATAAAGTAAAACATGTACAAAATTTCACTGATGTTGATGATAAGATAATAGATAGAGCGTTAAAGGAAGGTAAAAAGTTCAGAGAAATTGCAGAAAAATATGAGAAAGCATTCTTAGAAGATATGGAAAAATTACATGTTATCAAACCTGATGTAATGCCCAGAGTTAGTGATCATATTGAAGAAATAAGTACCTTAATAGTAAAATTAAAAGAAAAAGGATATGCCTATGAGATAGATGACGGAATTTACTATCATGTTCCATTATTTAAAGATTATGGAAAACTATCCCATCAAAATCTTGAGGAACTGAATAGACATAGAATAGAACCGAATCCAAATAAAAAGGATATTAAGGACTTCTCTCTGTGGAAATTTGCAAAAGAAGAGGATTATAAAACATCCTCTGTTTTCAAACCAAAATGCTGTAAGGAAGGCAGACCAGGATGGCACATAGAATGTTCTGCCATGAGCATGAAATACTTAGGTAATACTTTAGATATACATGGAGGGGGTAAAGATCTTATTTTTCCACATCATGAGAATGAAATTGCCCAGAGTGAAGCAGCAACGGACAAAGTTTTTTCTAAGTATTGGATGCATGTACATTTTGTTAATATCAAGGGGGAAAAGATGAGTAAAAGTTTAAAAAACTTTATTAGGATTAGAGATGCTCTAAGTAAGTTTAAGGCATCAACATTGAGGATCTTCTTGTTAAGCACACATTATAGAAAAGATTTAGATTATAATGATGAATCGCTATCTATAGCAAAGAAAATCGATTTGGATATGAGAAAGTCTTTAGGAGTTATGATATATGAACTCAATGCTAAAAACCCATATCTACACAAAGAAAATAAACATGACGATAGAATTAGAGGTAAGATAATGGTATATAAAGAGGAGTTTATAGACGCTCTACTTAACGATGTACATACTGAAAAAGCCATAAGTATTATGAAATCATTTTTAGATTTGTTTGTGGAGTCTTATCAAGAATATGCTAAAAACAACCAGGAAATACCATTACAACTCATTCACCACTTTTATGATGAATTTGCAGTCATGAATAATATTTTAGGAATATACGATGAGAAAATGCTAAAGGTTAATTATCCAGAAAACGCATTAAAATTGGTAGAAGAAAGAGAAGTATATAGAAATAAGAAGGATTACGAAAAAGCAGATCAAGTAAGAGAGAAATTAATAAAGATGGGATATATAGTAGAAGATTTTTATAATAAAACAATCATCTATCCATCCATAATATTGGATGTGTGAAATATGGTAGTGTATGTTATAAAGAATAATGGAGAAAAAGATATCTTCGATAAATCCAAGATAATCCAAAGTTGTTTGAGAGCAGGAGCGAATTTAGAACAAGCAGAGGATATAGCAAAAGATGTTGAGAGGAAAATATATAATGGAATAACCACAAAAGAAATAACGAGATTAGTCAAAAATAGTTTAAGAAAACTCAATTTAAAAAAAGTATACATAAAATATCCTCTCAAAGATGCTTTAGCAAAGCTCAATCCAGACAATTATGAGTTCGAATATTACATAGCCAATCTTTTTAGATATCTTGGTTATAAAGTAGAAAGAAGTCCTTTACCCAAATTAAAGGGGTTTTGTGTTGATCATGAAATAGACGTTTATCTTTTTAAAGATGGAAAAGCAGAGTTTGTTGAAGTAAAGCATAGATCCAGAGAAGACAAGTATATACATTTGGATATAGTAATGTATCATCATGCAAGATTCTTAGATTTTGTTAGAGGATATGAAAAAGGAACGGTGAATTTCAAAGGTAAACCTAACAAAGCGTGGGTGGTCACCAATACAAAATTCACATACCACGCAATAAAATATTCGAAATGCTATAACATAGAACTCCTGGGCTGGAATTATCCTGATGGAAAGGGCATAAACTCTCTCATAGAGCATTTTAATGCCTTTCCTTTAACACTCTTTGGTATAAAATCGCATGTAAGAGAAGTATTATTTGAAAAATACGGTATAATCGATGCAAATGATCTAATAAATGTAGACAGAGAAATATTAAGAAAATATTTAAAAGATGATTATAATAAAATTATGAAGAAGATTTATGAAGTAATGAACGAAAGGTGAAGGCATGGGAAATAAGCATGATAAAATGAAGTTATCCGTCATATTTGTTTTATTATTATTCTTTGGAAGTTCAATAGGAGTAGGTATTTTGTTTTTACCTTCTTCAACTCAGGATGAGGATATAGAACTACCCACAACAATTGTTGTTGGTAATATGGATGATATAACAAAAAACTACATAATATCGAATGGAGGTACCATCATAACTTTCACATACACGCCAAGATGTTCACAATGTTATATCTTGTTAGATAGATTAAAAGGATCTATCCAAGGGTTGCAACCTTATGCATATATAGTATATAAAGAAGGGGAAAAAGTCTCTATACTCATGGAAAATATAAATGGCAAAAAGGAAATAACATCTGCTGGATTAAAAGATATTGTATCGTTTGTATGCTCCACAATCCCTTTCCAAACACCACAATATAATAGATGCTTAGATCTAAATGTCATTTTAGAAGGTAAAATAAATATTTCACAATATACTAATGAATCATCATAATCTTCTCCTGGTTAATTTCTACTCTCATCCCAACTCGCTCTCTCACTATACCAATAAAGTTTCTCCAGAGATTTAATCGCCTCATGTACGGAACTATAGCAAGTAATACCTCTACTTTCAAGTAACGCCCTTAATGTAAAAACATATTCTCCCCCATCTAAAACACAAATAATCGGTTTTCTATATACATGTTTTATCTTAATCAAAACCTCGACTATTCTTTCATCCATTGAAAAAGTCTGAGACAGTATAATGACAAGATATGCTCCTATCCCGTTGTTGTTTAAGATTTTCAAAGCCTCTTCATATCTTTTTGGTGTTGCATCACCTATCAGGTCTAAAGGATTTGAAATATTTCCATAATCGGGGAGTATATTTCTCAACGATCTTTCTTCTTTTTTATTGATTGTGTAAAGATCTAATAGTTCTGAAAGCTCAATCCCATCAGCTGCCAAAACTCCAAAACCTCCTCCATTTGTCAAAACCATAACTTTATTGTTTTTCATCAAAGGATTTTGATCAAAGATTTTCAAGTAATTCTCAAAATCCCTAAAATTATCTGCTAAAATCGTGTTGGTTTGTTGGCATACTCCTCTAAATATTTCATAGTTTCCTGCTATACTTCCAGTATGTGTTAAAGTTGCTTTACCTCCTTTCTGGGTTTTTCCACCTTTAACCACAATAACAGGTTTTTGAGCTTTCTTAAGTAAATCAAACAGCTTTCTACCATCTCTTATTCCTTCAAGATAAAGACCTACAACCCTGGTTTTATTGTCTTTAAGAAAATACTCTAAAAAATCCAACTCATTCAAATCTACTGCATTACCATAGCTAACAAATCTTGATATACCTATACCCTCTGATGCAAACCTATCTATTATTGCTGCTCCTAATGCACCGCTTTGGAATATTAAAGATATGTTGCCTTTTAAAGGCCTAGTGGTTTTATTTTTTGGAAGGAAAAGAACATTAACATTTGAGTTGTTATCCAAAATTCCTAAACAATTGGGTCCAACAACTCTTGTTTTATAGTTATGTTCTTTAAGCATATTTTTAAGCTCCATTTCTCTTCTTATGCCTTCTTTACCTATTTCTCTATAACCTGCTGTTATAACCACTAAAAACTTAACTTTTGATTCCATTGCTTCTTTTATAACTGTATTAGATATTTTAGCATTAACAATAACTACTCCTAAATCTATGGGCTTTTTAATATCCCTGACAGATTTATAACACTTTATACCTTCTATTTCCTCATATTTTGGATTAACCAGATAAATCTTACCTTTATAGTTCTCTACAAGATTTTTCCAAACAGTATATGATGCTTTATTTCTATCCCCGCTCGCACCTATAACAGCAATTGATTTTGGGTTGAATAATCTATCGAGGTTTGTCTTTACCATACAATTATTTTATAAATAAGATTATTTAAATTTCACATTACACATTATGAATGTTACTTAATGGGCCGGTAGTTCAGCCTGGTAGAACGCTGCTTTGGCGTGGCAGAGGCCCGGGGTTCAAATCCCCGCCGGTCCATAATGTATGCAATTACTAATGGATAATCAAATAGAATTATAAAGGTCTTCTAACTCAGATTTTACATCTTCAAAGGAATTTATGATACTTTCATCAATGATTTCTTTATCATCCTCATTTGATGTCTCTTCATTAACGACATTAGAATCTTTTTTATTTTCAGATAAAGAGGTTTTACTATCCTTTGTTCTCTCATTATAGTTAGAATTAAATTTAGATGTCCTATTATCTATAGATGTTTCTTTTTTACTATTATTTGTATGAAGCATATTTTCATTTTTAGCACTTTCCATAGTTTTCTCACCATCTCCAGAAGGATAATAATCCTTAACAACATAGTAAGACATAACTCCTATAGCAGAAGTTATAACAAGAAATAAAACAACATAACCCATCATTACAGCAACTTCTCCTTTTTTTATCATATCATCACCAAATTAACATTCCTTTTGATATAAATCTGAAACTCTACAAGCATATTTTGAAACTTCTTTACCTTTATATTTAAGAGTAATAGTTTTAATATCATCCTTACCATCAAATAACGGATAGTCAATATACAAT
>WAOB01000088.1 GCA_015521505.1 Nanobdellati archaeon
AAACCACATCTTCCGGGGGTTTTATTTGTAATGCATGCTCTGCCATATCATCACCATAAAATTATTTTTTATTAGCCAAAATATATAATTTATATGAACCATACGAAAATACAAACCACTGATAAATGGAAATTATATTTTTATACAGTAAATATAAAATAAAAACAAATATATTTAAAATGTTATCCAATCCCATCAAATATCCTCTTTCAAAATCAGATAGAATCGAAATCAAAAACTCAACATCCATCCCCTCAACAAAATAAAAGTATATTAGATACACAATAAAAGGAAGAAAAGAGATCAAACTTAAAGATAAATAATATAACCCCAACTTAAGAAAATTAGAAAAATAACTCACTGATAAACTTTGCTTAAGAAACAAACCTCCTCTCAAACCATCAGAAGGTTTGAATCTATAAGAACATCCTGCAAAAATTAGAGGTATGACATAAAAATACGATCCCAAGACAACTAATGCAAACAAAACAATCAACAAGAAAATACCTGTATTTATAATTCCTACAATATTAGAAGATTGAAAAAACACACTAAATATCCATGCCAAACCTGTTAAAAGAAAAGTTCCTAAGATCAAAAAACCACCTACTATTATAAATGTAAGTAATAAAATTAAAAATAATATAGACCCTCTCCTAAGAGATTCTAGAAAACTAAGATTATCATTTAAGCTTGTATATCTTTTCTTTCTAATAGAATCATGCACCACAGTGCTTACTATCCCAATCAACACGAGAGCAGATATTAAGTACAATACTGAGAGGAAAAAAGAAACCACATCACCAAATAAAGATTCCCTTGTCCTAGAAACTATTAAAAAAGCAATATCAAACGCTGTAAAAAGTAAAGTAAAATAAATAAGTATTCTCGTATTGCGCAAAGGATAAAGCACCATCTCCTTAAATACTATCTCCTTTTTTTCTAACATCTTTATCACCTATCTCAACATTAAATTTTTTTCCAACACTTTCCTCTCTAAAAAGGTTATAAGGGTTGAGTGCTTGCTTCCTCTCAAGATCATCTCAACAGCTTCTTTAGCAGTCATAACATCTTCAAGTTTACCTAAAATATAGATATAATCATCATAGACAGATATTTTTGTAGAAGTGTATTCTTCTATTCTTTTCTTTATCATACCTCTTAATCCAATAACTCTACCCTTGTACCTATTTATTGTTTTTCTTTTCTTTCCATATATGTCTCTCATATTTATTTTATAAAGAACATAATTGCCCTCCAATAACTTAGAAGCATCATCTATAGGAATTCCTGAAAGTATAGCATCAAACATATCTTTAACAACAATCTCCTCCTCAGGGTATATCCTCATCTCTATAATCCCCCTCTCATCATCTATCTTGATCTCTGTACTTAAGATTTTCTCTAAAAGTTTCTTATTCTTACCGTGTCTACCTATAAAAAGAGGTATCCTCTCTTTAGGAAGAGGATATACAAACAATATCCTTTCACTCATAGAAAAACACCTTTATACACTTTCCTAAACACATCCTCAAAATCATAATCAATACCATATTGTTTATTAAAATAATTTATTAAATTTTTTATATCTCTTACGGCCATCTCCTTAGCGAATGGATTTGTAACCAATACTCCTTGAGCAAAATCAATTATATATGGAATCTCTTTATCGTCCACAAGTATATTAAACTCACTAATATCTCCATGAACAAGATTACCCTTATTCGCTAAATTTTTAAGTTGAGAGAGAAGGTTATCCAAAACTTTTAGAGGTTTATCCAAAGACACGTACTTTAGTTGAGGATATGGCTTTTCCTTTCCTATCATTTCCATAGCGATAATATTGTGTAGATAATAATATGGTTTAGGGGCATTAACACCCGAGTTTATCGCAATCTGTAAATTATGATATTCTTTTTTGCACCACGCATACATGATTGCTCTTCTATTCCCTTTAACATGTCTAAACCTCTCATCTTCTTGTAAATATGCATGTAAATGTTTAAAATTCCCTGCTTCTATCTTATATATCTTTATAATCCTGGGCTCGTTTTCTTTATAAACAAGTAATATCCTGCTTTCTTTCCCTTCCTTTATTATTCCTTTATAAGTATCAAATATTCCTTTAGATTTAATTTTAAATAGATCTCTAACAGCAAGTTCATCAAATACCTTACCAAAGATTTTCCTTTGCTCAGCATCCTTAATCTGCCTTTTAGGTAATGCCATAATACATATAATCGCAAATTAAAGTTTAAAATAATCAATGAAAAAAGAG
>WAOB01000089.1 GCA_015521505.1 Nanobdellati archaeon
ATAAAAAACAAGTGCAGAAAATAAAACTAAAAGCAAAACTATTGGAAGCACAATCATTCCTTTTTTATTCATTTTAAACACCTATAACTATTTTACCAAAATATATTTTATTTTCATATTTAACAGGCAAGGCAAATCCGTATCTTTTTTTAATTTTACTATTACCTATTTTAACAATTTCGTTATTATTTATAATTAAGGAAAAAGAATACTTTCTCTTTCCTGTATTGATGCCTAAACAGGTCTCCAAATTTTCTATGGTGATAAAGCAACCTTTTTTAGATAATTCATTATAATCTAAATAATACTTTCCATTAGAGTATGCTATTTCTTTTAAAGATGCTATGATAGAATTAATTATCAAATAATTCTCTACATCGTACTTGTAAGAGACATTTACAGTATCTTTTACTAATATTACTCCGAACCCCACAGCAAAAGCAAATATTACTATATATATAACAGCACTCATAAATTCCCCAAACTCATGAGAGGAATCGCTTCCCATCAAAACACCTCAACAAAGTTTAATTTTGTTGCCTTTTTTTTCAACACAAAACACATTTCCTGTTGATACACTAACCTCAACATTTTTGATATTGTGATCTAATGTGATTGTTCTTCTATCCACATCACACTTTCCTATATATGTTATCCTCAATGTATCAGTATCTAATCTAAATCTAAAATTGTCTCCTAAATATACTGATATCTTACCTTCATCTAATCTCTTTACACTATAAAGAACGTTGAGAAAATGATATGAAAGTTGAGTTTGCTGATTTTTAATAAGGTTACATGTCAACCTAACATCTTTTTTGAAAGATACTGTTAAAACAATTGCCAAAACTACTACAATACCAGCAGCAACTATAAGGTATTGAGCACCTTTTAGCTTTTTCATGATTATTATATGGTTTTGGTAGTATATTAGATTTAGTTTATCAAGACCATATCTTTTTATAAATATCCCAAAATCATAATATTTTTATGGGAAATCCTTTATTTGAGATAGTTTATATTTTATTTAATAGTACTGTCAATACTTCTTTGATAATCTTACACAATATTTTACTTTTACCTTCATATATATCGAATTTGCTAATGTCTTTGACCCCAATAACCTTTATCCTATTTGTATGGGTTCTGTTTCTTGTAATTTATTTGTCTTTTAGAGTGTTTTCCTCTGCACTTAAAACCATTTTCTTTTTGTTTGTTATTTTCATCCTAATGATGATTTTGTTCTCCTTGATTTGATAAGGGTCCGTGGTGTAGCTTGGTCAGCACAATGCCTTGCGGAGGCATTAGCCCGGGTTCAAATCCCGGCGGACCCGTAGGGATGAATTTTTCCCTATACCCTTACAAATAAATCGCCTTCGGTATCAGAGCTTATCAGCCGTATATAGGGCTTTGTTCCTCTTCACCCCCAAAGATGATTGCCTAATGGCAGAGCTGATTCACTTTGAGCGTTATGTTTTTCTCTCGGAAATCTATATGGTTATATTTTTAAACAGGATCAGATATTTTTTATTTATGAGAACAGGAATGGCAGAACTTAGGTTATGTGAGGGACATATACCTCAATACAAAGAGATGGTTGAGCTTGCAAAACCACTTATTGAAATAATGGTGGAAGATTTAGGTAAAAGAAAAACAATAGAAAGATTTTCTGATCCTTTTTGGTTTCAATCATTAGCATGTGCTATGGGGTTTGAGCACAACTATACAGGAGCGACAACCGTAACTATCAAAGCAATAAAAGAGGCGTTACAACAAGATGGAGAGATTTTTATCTTTGGTGGGAAAGGTAAAGAGGCCATAAATACTCCACGAGAGATAGAAGCATCAAGATTACGGGGCAAGACAAAACATAAACTCATTGATATTTCCAAGCAAACTGCAAAAGCAGATAATTCTTTATTGCAAGATTCTTATGATTTATACTTTCATGCAATAATTACAGATGGAGATAATTATACAGTAATAAACCAGGGTATGAACGAGAAAGAACAACTTGTTAGAAGATATCATTGGTATAATCCAAAAGATTTTGAAGATGTAGGTTTAAGGACATTAACTTTTAAACAATCCTTAGACTTGGAAAGTGAGGATAACAAAGAAATTAAGAAAGCCATAGTAGATTTGGTTAAGGATGAGAACCCTAAGAAAATAATTAGAAAAGCATTAGTTTTAAGAAACTCTTATGAACTTTATTTAAGGAAGATGAGACCGTTGTGGGTAAGCAATGAAGAAAAAGTTCTCTTTGAAAAAATATCTTCTGTTCCTTATCATCTATACTTTCCAAAAAAACTAAATGAAGAAGCATTATATGTTGCTCATGAAACAGCAAGAGATTTTAAAGATTTGATTATGCAAAAGAACATAGGAAAAAACACGATAAGGGGATTGGCTTATCTTTCATCTTTAATATATGGAAAGGAATTTTTATGGGAAAATCCACAACGATATTGCTATGCTTACGGAACAAAAGCATCTAAGCCGTGGTATGTTGAAAGACATGCTATGAAAGAAAGTGCTTCATATCTTAAGGAACTTGTTTCTTCCATGAACATAGATAAAAAGAAAAGAAAGAATATCTTAATGAGGTTAAGTAACATTGTTGAGAAATATGCAGAAGTGTGAGTGGTGTTATGGAGGGTGTTGAAATGGATGAAGAAACAAGCAATCGATGTTTTTCCTTGGTGTGGTTGCAACTTACTGTCTCTTTACTTGATCATAAAAAACCTCTCCTTTTTTATATGCTTTCCAGATGTACTCTTGCAAGCATCTTTTCATGCTGAAAGATGGGGCAATAGTTTTTAAAGCATTTCTGCCTACCATTAAGAACTCTCTCTCATTCTCTCTCGCCAATCTTATTATCTCTTCTAACTTATTATAAAAATCATTTAAATCTTCCTCCTCGTTGTATTCTTCATGTGAGAAATAGTTTTTTCCAAAGAACCATCCATTATATTTATGTACTATGCCTTCTAATGTTCCACCATCCATAGATGTCAAAACAGGTATAGCATTTAAACTTGCCCTAATCCATGATGTTCCACACGCTTCATAAGGAGGGATAGGAGTATGTAAGAACAAATCTCCTCCACCAACGGATATTCTTTCTGCTTCTTTACCGTTTTCAAGGAGTATAGAAAGCTTTGTATGTTGTAATGAACCCATAACTTCTACAAGATTTTTAAGGATTGCTTTACCTCCGTTATCATAGGGTTGGAGGGTTCCTGACACCACCACTCCAATTTTATATTTTTTAGATATTTCTTCTATTCTTTCAACATTTCTAAACACAATATCATTTCTTTTATATCCTGTTATTCTTCTCCTCAATACAAGAATAAAATCTTCTTTACTGAAGTCTTTATTGTGATAGGTACTCTCATTTATTTTATTAATTAATCGTTTTTTAACAACCTCTTTTGCGTCTTTAAGTTCTTCTAAAGGTATTATGCCTGCATAGCTGAACTTTTCAGGATAGTGGAACCAACCAGGTAAGTATTTATCATATAAAACTCTTAGAGATGGATTGACCCATTTGCTATGTACACCGTTTGTTATAAAATCTATGTTTGCATCAGGAAACATCCTTTTTGTTATTATCCAGTGTTTATGAGATACAGCATTACTATATCCTGAAAGGTGTAATAATATTTTTGTTGTATGCAACATATCTGGCGAGATTTTTTTTATTTCTTCTGGAACCTCATAAAACCTTTCCACTAACCCATAAACGTGTTTTTCATGTCCATGAGGTAAAGGAGTATGTGTGGTAAACACTAATAATTTTCTGAGATCTTCTAAAGGTAATGACTTGAAGAGTTCTATTGCTAAAAACACACTGTGAGTTTCATTGAGATGATATTTATTTATCTTAAGATCTAATTCATTTATAATCTTTAAAGTACCTAATCCAAGTAAGAGTCGTTTTAGCAAACCCTGTTCTGGATAATTATCTATATATACTCTCTTGGTCAATTCTCTATATTCTGGTAAATTTTCATTTACATCACTATCAATATAGAACACCCTTGCATCATCACTCAACTCGTATTTCCATACTCTAAACCATATTTTTGTGTTCTTTAATTCAACAAAAAACTTCTTTTTTACTTTAACAAAAAACTCCTCTGGATCGAAACCATCTTCATAAGATTTTATCTCTCCTTTATCTATACTATTTTTAACATAACCTTTGTCATAAAGCAATGTAAATCCTGTTAGGTCATAATTTAAATCTCTTGCTGTTGAAAGCATATCTCCTGCCAATATTCCCAGTCCTCCAGCATAATTTCTTAATCCTCCAACAAGGATTTCCATTGAAACTAGTGCGGTAGTTTCTTTATACATATAGATCACCTATATCTTTTCTTTAAGATCTTTTATGCGTTTATTTATCTCTCTTATTATTTGCGCTTTTGATCTTACTTTTTTAATTTTGATGCTTAATTCGTCATCTCCCACAACATCTTTTATCCAGTTATAAAAATCATTTTTGTTTCTATTAACGTGATGTTTGAATTCATTTCTACTAAGATTTTTAATCTCTATCATAAGTTCTTTAATATTCTTTGCTATTTTACCATTAACGAAATAGAATTCTTTTCCTAAAGGAACATCAGAGAGAATTTTTAATGCAGCATCTCTTTCATTAACCTTTTCTTTTTTTACCCTTTCTCTTAAATCTTCTAATATATTCATATAATTTATGAACGCATCATAAGGTGTTTCATAAGGATTAAAGTATTTGTGCACATCCCCGTCAGCAAACCATTTTGTACACATAAAATAGAAGTGATCGGATATCTGCAATTTTCTCCACTCTTCAATTAGATATTTATTATTGCTTTCTTTAACATCTTTTTCTAATGCATACACACTATGTAATGCATATTTTTGCATATCATTCCCTAACCATGCAGAAAGATCTCTTTCAGTATCGGCCCATGAACTTATAAACGGTACGTCCACTTCTTCTTTTGCTTTATATTTCCTTATAGCTTCAGAGGGTGTTATAAATTCATTGTCTTTATGTTTTAATATTTCCTTCGGTACATGCTTTAGAAATTCTAAAATACCTGTTTCATGCCATTGGTGTTCCCCAAATGTTTCAAAATCCATGAAAAGATTAACCACTTCTCCATTTCCATTATAAGCACTGACCCACTGAGCAAATTTATCTGCTGTTAATGGAAACTCCTCCCATGTATAAAGAGAAAATCTAAATGCTATATCATCACTTAATCTATAATTTCTAAGTAAGATTTTCAAGTTAATGTCTTTTCCTTTATAAATAAATGCAGGACTTTTATTTTTTAATATTTTCTCGTGTCCCTCCGCAAGTATTCCTTTATATCCCATTTTTTCTACCATTTTACCTATTTCATTAGAATATACAAGTTCCGTATTTCTGAAAATCTTAGGATCATAGCCAAAAACATCATTAATTATCTCATTGTGCATCTTTACTTGTTCTTTGAACTCTTCTTCAGAATAAAGAAAAGATAAAGAATGATAATATGTTTCATCTACAACTTCTCCTCCCATATCAACAATTTTCCTTAAATTGTCTATAACATTATTATATTTATTTTCCATAAGTTGTTCCAATACAGTTCCCGTTATACTAAAACTTACTTTAAATTTTTCATATTTTTTCATTAAATCAATCAAAATGTTCGTTGTGGGTAGATAACTTTTTCTAACAACCCTATCTAAAATCTCTTTATTTTTCTTTATGTCCCAATAATATTTTCCTTTACATATATCAAATATTCTATATCTTCTTACTCTGTATGGTTGATGGATATGTAAATAAAAAATTACACTTACCATTACAACACCTCTTTATATATTTTGATGACTTCATTTGCTTTTCTTTGCCATGTTATTTCTTTGACTTCTTTATTTGTATTTTTTTGGATTTCTTTATTTAATGCTTCATATTTCAATAAAGAAACTATTTTTTCTGCCATATCTTCAACATCCCAGTAATCTACTTTAAGTGCATGATTTAACACTTCAGAAACACCGCTTTGCTTAGATATTACTACAGGTAAAGAACAATGAGCAGCCTCCAATGCTATTAAACCAAACGGTTCTGATCTAGAAGGAACCACTAATACATCTGCATAAGGGTAGTATCTCTTTATCACTTCTTCTCTATTTACATACCCTTCAAATGAAACTTTATCTGCGATACCTAATCTTATTGATTCATTTATTAGATCCTCCATCATTTCTCCTTTACCTACTATTACGAATCTTACATTTTTATAATTATCTGATACAATCTTGGCTGCTTTTAAGAAAAAGTCAACACCTTTCATCCAAGATAACCTACCTACATACATGACCACTTTATAAGGCTTATTTTGGGTTCTTTGAGGTACTTTCGCATTGAAATCTATAGCATTATGTACCACAGAAACCTTATTTTCATCTATTCCATATTCCTTTACAATTCTTTCTTTAACGAGGTTGCTTACTGCTATTATCTTATCACAATTTAAAAAAGATAATCTTTCTATTTCGTGCACATATTCATTACCTTTCCCCCCTCCTGCTCTATCAAATTCTGTGGAATGAACATGTAAAATCAATGGTTTGTTCGTTATTCTTTTCAATTCCAAACCTGCAGGAAATGTTATCCAATCGTGAGCATGTATAATATCGAAATCCATACTTTTACATCTTTCAACACACTTTTTTGTATATTCCTTCACGAATTCAAACATAGACAGATCTCGAGATAAAGCTCTTGTTTCCTTCATATATCTGAGCGAGTCATATACTCCGACACTAACTTCTCTTTCAAAAAGTGAAATTATTTTATCTTTAAAGATTTCATCACCATTCTTGGGATTAACGGGAAGAGCTATATACACTTCTACACCTATCTCTAATAATTTCTTAGACAATTCGTAAACTACAACACCTAACCCCCCCACTATCTCTGGAGGAAACTCCCATGAAAGCATTAAAGTTTTTATGTCTACCACCGATTTTTGTTTAAAAAGATTTCGATTATATAGAATATAATTAATTTGTTAATCTTTATAAATGTAATTCATTATCTATTCTCCTTTTGTTATAACAATTACGGGTACTTTTTTTATTTCTTCTTTTTCACGAGTTTTGTTTTCTACTTTTTCTACAACTACTTCCACATCTTTATTTTCTTTGTCTTTTACTAATTTTATGTCTTTTTCCTCTCTTTCCTGTGTGTCTATGCTGTCATTCCTTTCAAAATAAGAATATGTCGCTTTTGATATATTTAGATCAAAGACATCTTTAAACCATATATAAAGTAATAATATTAAGAAGATTGCAATAAATACTCCATATGTTATAACATAAGGATAATTTATTGCCTGCGATTCGATAACATTTAATATGTTCTTTACATTGTGATAGAGTATATAGGTTATATAAGAAGTACTTAATACAGCGTATGATGGTCTTATTTCTTTTTTATATAAATAGTTGTCTTTCCCATATATATTATTAAATTCAAATCGAGCGAATAACAATATACCTATAAAAAGTAAATTGAATATGAGATTTTGTGACAATCCTGTAGGCTGAGCAAACTCATATAATGCCAATGAAATTACATAAATTATTATTAAGTTATACATGAGATCACCTTTACTTAATTATTTATTATGCTTATTTTCTTTATATAATTTATCTTTCCTGTGTTTATTATTATAATTCCTGTATATTTTTCATTATAGTTAATTCTTATTTTTTCATTATCTCTAATTTTTACTATGTATCCAAAATCTTTTGTTAATATCTTGTCTGTAATATTGTAGGGATCACATTTATTAATTTTGTTACTATCAAAGATTATATAAGAAAATTGTGTGTTTCCGTATGTCTTATCTATTATGTATCTTATATCTTCACATGAGAATGTTGTATTGGCATAGATTACTTGTTTAAGAAAATCATAAAGCATATATGTTGTTTGGATACTTTCGTTTGTAGATGTTATAAGATAACTCGAATAGAATATTATACTGCCTACAATAAACACACTTATAAAATATATCTGACCTCTGAGATACATCATCTTTCACCTTTTAACTATAATTATTGTTTCATTATTTACTGCTATGGCCTGTATTGGTTCCTTTTCAGGATTTGTATCTTTAACTAATGCACATCTATTGCAATTACCTATAACTTCTATATGGGTCATGTTTACTTTTCTGTAAATAAAATCAGAATTGGCATCTGTTATTGGATATATGTTTTGCTCTTTACCTTCTATAATTCCGTATACTCTTGGATACTTTGAAATGTTTATTATCTCCTTTTCTCTGAAGATTTTTACAATTTCGTAATCGTAACCATTATTTTTAAAATATGAAAGATTGATTTTTAATCCTTCTATATGTATTTTTTCATAATCTATATAATCGATCTGCGAAAAATGGTTACTTGTAGTAGGTTTTTGATAAATGTAGAATAAAAAGCCTAAGAGTAACATCGATGCTATAAAACCTTCCAATATATGGACGGATGCTTTATTTTTTCTATGACCAACATAAGTCATAACTCTCACCATTCCCTACAAGTTCTTTCTCCATTCCTATATCCTTTAAGCATGTTCTGTTATAATAGACAGTATATGAATATAGGACTACTCTATTTTTATTCATACAATTTTTTAATTCGTTTCCAAAGCCAATCTCTATTAGATTATACGATGGATTTATCTCTATGCTCATGTTGTTTGAGAGATTGTATATTTTAATATTCATTAATGACGGACTTTTAAAACATACCCAGGTTGTATTTAAATAACAAAGAAAGTCTGTTTTTTTGTTATATGCGAGACCAGGATTAGAAATAGATATATAAGATCCATCATATATTGTCTCGAAATAAGTTGTATTAATAATTATATTTGAATTTATAACTACTTGTTTAGAAAAAGGAAGAACTAACATTACTTTATTGTTACTCAGCAAAATATCTGGAATATCCTTTCCATTAATTTTTGTTATGGTAGGATAATAAAGAACCATTTCCTGATCCGCATAATTTATGGAGCTATTGTTT
>WAOB01000090.1 GCA_015521505.1 Nanobdellati archaeon
ATTTTCAAAGATTCGTCTTTTAAATAGATTTTACTCGCTTTCGTTGATTTTACGGAGAAGAAGTTTACCTTTTTGCCAATAAACTGAACAACATCCACACCGTGAACGTAAACACCGCTAACGGGGAGCTTGAAGCAAAAGCCCTTAAGCATTTCAACAAGCTTCTTCTCGTAGCTGTATCCTTTTTTGTGAACTCCAACCATGCGAAGTTTATAGCCGTTGTGCTTGATTAATGTTGCTGACCTTCACAGCTGTGAGAGTTTGATTTTTTAAGCTTTCTTAGTTATGGTGGGTCAAAATGATAAATGTTTATATACAAACCGTTAAAGGTTGTAATCTCAGATGTTTGTATTGCTACTATAATGATAGCGACGTTGAAATTATGGAACTGGGAGTTTTCAAAAAAATTTTGGAGAACTTAGCTAAAGAGGATAATAAACAGATAAAAATATCTTTTCATGAAGGAGAGCCTCTTTTAGCCGGCATTGAGTATTATAAAAAAATAATGGAAATAGAGAAGGAAATAGAAAGAAAATATAACGTTAAATTTATTAATAATTTTCAAACAAATGGAACATTCATAAATAAAGAATGGATTAGGTTTTTTAAGAAGTATAATTGTAGTGTTGGTATAAGTATTGATGGACCAGCCAAGATTCATAATAAAACGAGAATATTCCCTAATGGAAATGGTAGTTTTGAAGCAGTCATGCAAGGAATAAGACTCCTCAGAAAAGAATATAAAAGAGTAGCTGGAATATGCGTTGTTAATAAAGAATCTATTGATTACATAAAAGATATATTCTTCTTTGCCGTTAGGGAAAATATCGACATTCAAATAAATCCAGTATCTCCTTCAGAAAAAGCTGTTAAAAACAATCTCACGATAGATCCACATATATATGCAAAAAAGATTATAGAAATCGCAGATATATGGTTAAATGGAAATTATAAGATAAGGCTTAACCCTATTAAAAGGTTTATGGAAAATATGAGAAGAGGTTATGCTACAGATTGTATGGGAAGCGGATACAATGGTGTGCTTGGTGTTGCAGTAAACGGTGATGTATATGCTTGTTTAAGACATGCTGGAAATAAAGAGTTTTTGTTAGGCAATTATGCTGAAGGATGGTTCGATTACGAAAGATATGAGGAGTTTAAATCAAGAGCTTTTTTGCTGAGAAATGGCGAATGTAGAAATTGTATGTGGGTAAATATTTGCAACGGTGGATGCATGGCTAATGCTTATGTAGCCTATAAAAATCCGTTTAAAAGAGACTGTTTTTGCAAAGCTTATAAGGAAATATTTACCTATATCTACAGGAGAAATCCTAATATGAAAACATTATCTCACAATACATTTCCTCACAGCTGTGAGGTTCAGCATTTATAAACTCTCTATCTTATATGATGAACGATAAGAACGATATAGAAGTGGTGGTAAAGTTAGCCGGGGAAGAGAAGCCGAAGGCAAGTCTGCTTAGATTAGGGTTATTCTTCACCGGCTTCATCGGCGGAGCTGTTTCCACGGCTCAAACTTTTGCGGAAGAGATAAAGAAAACCTTCGATCCCGGAGAGGAGCTTATAAAAGCGAGGTTCTATCTTCTGGAAGAGTTAGCACAGGAGTTCAAAGCTGTATATAAGGACAAGTTCGAGCAGAAGGTGAAGGACTACCTGAATGCAGGCAAATCGTTTAATGAAGCCGTAGCTTTAGCCGAGGCGGAAATAGAGAGCGAAATCATGAACAAGTATGCCGATGATTTAGTAGCCTTTGACCTGGTCATTCTCGATAAAAAGCAGAACGGCAACATCTACGAAATAACGATTGATCCCGTGTATATAGACCTTAAGTATGAGGAGACTCCGTATCCAGTCGGGGATCCAGATTACCCAGAAGGCGGTCTCCACCACTTAAAATACCACACCTACGGACTGGACGGAGATAAAATAGAGATAAACTGGGGAAATTGGAATAACTGGATAAACTGGAACAACTGGAGCAACTGGTCAAATTGGGATAACTGGAGCAATTGGGATGACATTGTTTGTGGCGCATATTGGACGGATTGGAACAACTGGTCGAACTGGAATGATTGGAACAACTGGGAAAACTGGAATAATTGGAACAACTGGAGCAATTGGGATAATTGGTCAAATTGGGACAACTGGAGCAACTGGTCAGACTGGTCAGACTGTATTGACTGTATAGACTGGTCGAACTGGGACGATTATCCGCCAGTGTGGACAAATACAGGATGGGACAATGGCGGTGGTTGTCCAGACTGGGCTAACTGGTATAATTGGAACAACTGGAGTAATTGGGATAATTGGGACAACGCCAGTTGCAGTTGCGATTCTTATTGTGGCTATGATGTCTGGGACAACTGGTCAAACTGGAGCAACTGGTCAAATTGGTCAGACTGGGATGATTCCGGGTGGTAACAATTTTTTATTTATTTTTTAGAAGTATTATGGTAAAATTAGTGTGTTTCTTATATCTTCCATAATATCTTCAAAATTTCCATAAACACGAAATGAAATTATAGCTCCGTTTTTATAATAATAAATAACATAAGCTGTGCGATTGAAGTTGCAGATAAAAGCGCTGGCAGTATAATTTTTGTTTGACATGTCTATAAGAGAGAGGTTCTTTACAAAAATTTTGCAGTATTTGATGTAATCTTTATAGGTTTCGTTAAAAATCTTTAATACTTTTTGATAAAAATTTTCTGTGGTTGACATGTGTATCGTTACAGGTAGCTTAAATTCTGTTCTTCCATTAATAACTCCTGTTACTACATTTACAGGAACTTCTTCAACGGTATTTATTTTCAGTTTAGAAACTTTATTTGCACAGAGCGTAAGATATCTTTCATCTAAAACTTTCTGAGAGTCTTTATAAAATTCCGTAGATACTTTAATATTTATTGCTTCACATCTTTCTGTAATATCCCAATAATTATAAATTAACAATAAACTTGCTGCTATAATTAATATTATCACTATTTTGCTCATATTTGTAACTTTTGTATAGTAGATATTTAATGTTTTCGGTTTCTCACAGCTGTGAAAAATAAAAGAATATAAATACGTGTATTATAAGGGTATTACAAG
>WAOB01000091.1 GCA_015521505.1 Nanobdellati archaeon
CGTTAAATCTTCCTAGTTTTATTTACAATAGAGAGAAAAAAGCATTGCAATATTCTACAGGAATTGAAAAAATCGTTAAGAAACTTAAATTATTATAGTTCCTACATTTTTACCGTTTAGTGCTCTTTCAATGTTATTTAAATCCCTACCGTTAAGAAATATTGTTTTAATCTTATATCTTTTTATAATTTCAGCAGCTTTTAAGTCTATTACACCTTTTACTCCAGCTTCATGTTTTTTGATTGCATATTTTAGCAAATCTTCATACGTCAATTTTTCAAGTAGTTTTGCATCTGGATGAACTCTTGGATCTTTATCATAAATACCATTTACATCTGTTGCAAAGATAAGAAGATCAGCACCGCTAACTTTTGCAGCTTCTGCAGCAACACTATCTGTTGTCTGTCCGGGAACTGTTCCTCCAAGAACTTTAACCCTTTTATCAAACTTTAAGTTTTTAGTACTTGTAATTACATCTTCATGTGCATAATTACCTAATGATGAGATTAAAACCATTGCATTCAGTCTCGTTGCTAAGATTCCAATCTTATCACAGAAGTTTTCGTTGCTTTTAAATTTTTTTGCAATTTCAATATACTCTCTAGCAATCTTACCACCTCCAACTACAATTATAAACTTATAACCGAGATCAACATATTTTTTTATCAGTTTGGAAAAGTTTTTGAGATATTCATAATTAACACTTGGTGTTGCAACCACAGAACCTCCTAAACATATAACTACGTTCATTTAATTTTGTTATAAATGTTCATTTAAAAAATTAATTTCTAATACCTACTAAACATAACATTTTTATTTTTTGTAAGTTATAATCATAATTTTTATGGAATATTTGAAAATGTTCATCTTCCTGATAATTTCCTTCATATTTGCAATCATATCCTTATTATTACCTAGAATTTTTGGACATAAAAAAGAGGAACCAGAAAAAAACGTTCCGTATGAATGTAGTATATTACCATTCGGTGATGCTAGAGTTAGATACGACGTACAGTATTATTTGTTTGCATTATTATTTGTATTGTTTGATGTTGAAATAGTCCTCCTGTTTCCATGGGCTTTAATATTTAAAAATTTTGCAAATCCAATTTTTATATTAATTGAAGGAATAATATTCATAATGATCTTACTCGTAGGATTAATTTACGCATGGAAAAGAGGAGCGTTAACATGGAGGGCGTAATAATACTTACAACGGTAAAAAAGTTTAAAGAGTTTGCAGAAAAATTATTATTGAGAGAAGCTAGAGCTCGTAGTTTATGGCCACTTACCTTTGGATTAGCTTGTTGTGCTATTGAAATGATGGCAACAGGTGCTTCTAGATTTGATGTTTTCGAAAGATTTGGTATGCTTTTTAGAGCCTCTCCAAGACAATCCGACTTAATGATTATTGCAGGAACTGTTACTAAAAAAATGGCACCAAACATAAGAAGGTTATATGAGCAAATGCCTGAACCTAAATATGTTATGGCTATCGGTGAATGTGCAATCTGTGGTGGTCCTTTCTATGATAGTTACAGTGTTGTAGATGGTGTGGATAAAATAATTCCTGTAGATGTATATGTTCCAGGTTGTCCTCCTCGACCAGAAATGATTGCATATGGTATACTGAAACTACAAGAAAAGATTAGACGAGGTGATTCCAAAAGATGAACGAAGAAGATATTGTTAAAAGACTGAAAGAGAAATTTGGAGATAGAATTGAAGCAAAAATAAAAAGAAAAAAGAGGATATTTATAATGATTGATAGAGAAGATTTAATAGAAGTATCAAATTACTTATTTAAAGAGCTAGATTTTAAATTTTTCTCCACTATTACAGCGGTTGATTTTCCTGATAGGTTTGAATGTATATATCATATATCTAGACACGATGGTATATTAATCCTGTTAAAAGTTAGAATACCAAAAAATGATCCTAGAGTTAAAAGCATCGTAACTATATGGCCAGGAGCAAATTGGCATGAAAGAGAAGCGTATGATTTAATGGGTATAATTTTCGAGGGTCATCCAGATTTAAGAAGAATATTTCTACCAGAAGATTTCAAAGGACATCCTTTAAGAAAAGATTTTAAATTACAGGAGGCGAAATGGTTTTGAAGTATAGATTTGAAGGTTATGAAATTGAAGTTAAAGACAACGAAATCCTATTAAATCTCGGACCTCAGCATCCTTCAACACATGGGTTATGTCGTCTTGTAATAAAAATGGAAGGTGAGAAGGTTAAAGAGATAATTCCAGTTATTGGTTATCTTCATAGAGGTGTAGAAAAAATATGTGAAAACAGGTCATATATTCAAATAATACCTATAACGGATAGAATGGATTACTTATCGTCGATGAACAACAATTTCGCATATGTTTTAGCTGTTGAAGAATTATTAGGATTAAAAATTCCAGAAAGAGCAGAATATCTAAGAGTAATAGCAGCAGAACTTAATAGAATAGCTAGCCATCTACTATTCATAGCAACTTTTGGTATGGATATAGGATCGTTTACCGCATTCATGTATGGTTTTCGAGATAGAGAAATGATTTTAGATTTGTTAGAAGAAATGGCTGGTGCAAGAATGCTTTACAACTATATGAGAATCGGAGGAGTTAAGAGAGATGTCGGTAAAGAATTCTTTGAAAGATGTTTAAAGGTTCTTGATAAACTTGAAGAAAAATTAAAAGACTATGAAAGATTTTTCTTAGAAAATGAACTCTTTATAAACAGAACAAAAGGTATTGGAATATTAAAACCTGAAGATGCTATAAAACTCGGTGTTACAGGACCAAATTTAAGAGCAAGCGGTGTTAAATACGATATTAGAAGAGTAGATCCTTATTCAATTTATGATAGATTTGACTTTAACGTGATAACGGATAATGGATGTGACTCCTATGCAAGATTTATCGTTCGATTAAAGGAAATAAAGGAAAGTATGAAAATCGTAAGACAAGCAATCAGAGATATACCTGAAGGAGACATATCTGCTAGAGTTCCAAAAGTTATACGTCCTCCTGAAGGTGAAGTGTATTCAAGAGTAGAATCACCAAGAGGAGAGCTTGGAGTATACATCTATAGTGATGGAAAGTCTGATAAACCATATAGGATAAAGTTCAGAGTTCCAAGCTTTGCTAATCTTTCAGCATTTCCACATTTCAATAAGGGTATTATGCTTGCGGATTTAATAGTAAGTTTTGCAAGTATAGATATTGTTTTAGGAGATATAGATAGGTGAAAAATCAATGCTAAACATGATAAGTTACGAGTTATTGCTATTCGTATTGGCACCTATTTTAATTCTAGTATTTTTATCGTTAGATGTTTTGTTCTTAACATGGTTAGAAAGAAAAGTAATAGCAAGGATACAATTAAGGTATGGTCCAAATAGGACGGGACCTTTTGGATTATTACAGCCATTAGCTGATGCATTAAAGCTAATACAAAAAGAGGATATAATACCTAAAACAGCTGATAAAGTGGTATTTACTTTAGCACCAATTATATCGTTTGTTGCAGCATCTCTTCCCTTTATGTTTATACCTTTCTCAAAATTCTTCCAAATATCGTTTATAGAGAATGCTTTAATATTCTTACTTGCAACATCAGCTTTATCGGCTATTGGAATATTGCTTGCGGCATGGGGATCTAATAGTAAGTATCCATTACTTGGAGGTATGAGAGCAATAGTTCAGGTTTTAAGTTATGAGATACCTCTCGTTTTAGCAGTTCTATCAATAGTATTAATCGTTGGTAGCTTTAAGTTAACTGATATAGTAGAATTTCAAGAGAAAAACACGTGGTTAATACTATTACAACCTTTAGGATTTTTAATCTTCTTCATATCAGGATTAGCAGAGGCTTCGAGAGTACCCTTCGATTTACCTGAATCCGAATCAGAATTGGTTGCAGGTTTTCATACAGAATATTCTGGTATGAAATTTGCATTGTTATTGTTTGCTGAATATATACATCTAATTCTTATTTCGATTCTAATAACGATATTTTATCTTGGAGGATGGTTGATACCAGGAATCTATTATCTTGAAAATATAGCAATAACAATCGGAAATTCATTCAACATTCCATCTCATATATCAATTAGTATATTACACTTTATAATATTAATAATCAAAGCCCATATCATAATATTTCTTATACTGTGGATAACAAGGGGTACTTTGTTCAGAATACGTGTCTATTCACTACCGGTATTTTCATGGAAGGGATTGGTTCCTCTATCAATGATAAATTTAATCATAACAGCAATATTAGTGGTGATGTAACAATGAAACTGAAAGAATTCATGAAAAAAGTTAGTCATGTATTACCATTGTTTGTTACGTTAAAACATCTGTTCATGAAACCTATCACAATACAATATCCTGATGAGAGATTAAAGTTGTCAAAGGGAACAATAGGATTGCATTATCTAGATACGAACAAATGTATAGGATGTGGTACATGTGCTAGAATATGTCCAAACAAAGCCATAGTGTTGGAAGATGCTGGTGTTAAAGAAATAAAAACAGCCAGGGGTGTTATAAGAAGACCAATTAAACATCCAAGTATATATATAGGAAGATGTATGTTCTGTGGTTTATGTGTGGAATCCTGTCCTACAAAAGCATTGGAGTTTACAACGTTCTACGAGATAGCATCCTATGAGAGAAAAAGTTTATACTTCTCATATAAAGAACTTGCGAAAAGGAGGGAATAGTTGTGGATCTAATATTTTTGGTTATTGCAACAATTGCTACGTTATCAGCAATAATGGTTTTTGCATCCAAAATAACATTTAAGTCCGGATTATTTTTAGGAGCATTCATGATCAGTATTGCTATTCTATATCTGAAATTGTTTGCTGAATTTATTGCTGGAGTACAGATACTAATATACGTTGGAGCAATTTTAGTACTGATATTATTTGTAATAATGCTAGTCGGTAAGGAGGAAAGAATTCTAACAATTAATCCTCTTAGAATATTTCTTGTATCGATAATGATAATATTAGTAATATATTCAATACTTAAATTAAAACTAAAAACATATATAATTAACAAGTATAGTATTGAAGAGTTATCTTCCGTATTGTTTGAAAAGTATTATCTTCCATTTGAAGTCGTTGCTCTAGCAATACTAGCTGGAATAATAGGTAGTTTGTTCATTGCAATGGTTAAGGAGGTTAAAGAAAAATGATCGAATATATAGTTCTTTCATTCATACTAATTTCAATAGCAATAATTGGAATAATCACAACGAAAAATGTACTACGAATCCTCATGGGAGTGGAAATCATATTAAATGCTGCGGCAATAAATTTCGTTGCATTTTCGAAGATGTACAATGTTCTTGGAGAAATATTTGTACTGTTTATTCTCATCGTTGCTGCAGCTGAAGCAGCTATTGGATTAAGTATAATCATAATGTTGTACAAATATTATAAAACGCTTGATCTGGAAAAAATCCGTGAGATGAGGTGGTAAAAATGTTTCTAGAATATAGTTATTTAATACCTGTCTTTCCTCTAATAGGTTTTGTTGTTATAACATTTATAGGTAAAAAATTAAGTGAAGGAGGAGGATATCTAGCAGTAATTCTTTCCGGAATGTCATTGATATTATCTTTAGGAGTTATTTATGAAATTCTCAAACTTGAAAAGCCGTTTGAAATGATAATTTACGAATGGTTACCAGGTATAGAATTTGGAATATTGATTGATAAAGTATCAGCAGTGATGCTTTTTGTTATATCGTTCATAGGTTTTCTAATAATGGTATACTCATTGGGATATATGCATAAGGATGAAAGTAAGCCTAGATATTATGCTGAAATGTCACTTTTCATATCCAGTATGCTAGTAATTGCTATTGCAAATAATCTCCTCTTACTTTTCATAGGTTGGGAATTAGTTGGATTATGTTCTTATTTACTTATAGGTTTCTGGTATAGAAAACCATCGGCATCATCAGCTGCTAAGAAAGCAATCGTTGTAACAAGATTTGCAGATATATTCTTTGCATTAGGTTTAGTACTAACCTATAATACGTTTGGTACTTTAAATATCCTTGAAATCTTTGAGAAATTAAATGTCGTTTATAGTTATAATCCGGGAATTATTTCCCTAATTGCGTTGCTTTTATTCATAGGAGCAATTGGTAAGAGTTCGCAATTTCCATTACATGTATGGCTTCCGGATGCAATGGAAGGCCCTACAACGGTTTCAGCTTTAATACATGCAGCAACAATGGTAAAAGCTGGAATATTTTTGGTAGCAAGAATGTATCCATTATATTTATTATCAGGAGATGTCATGTACATCATAGCATTGTTTGGTGCTATAACTGCTTTCATCGCTGCTAGTATGGGTTTAGTAATGACAGATATCAAAAGAATCATAGCCTATTCGACGATGTCACATCTCGGATTAATGATGCTAGCTCTTGGTGTTGGAAGTATTGCTGCTGGTCTTTATCATCTATTGAATCACTCGTTTGCTAAAGCGTTGTTGTTTTTATCTGCTGGAGCAGTTTTACATGCAACTCACGAACAACTAGATATTAGAAAACACGGTGGTTTAAGAAAAGTAATGCCAATTACTGGAACTGTAGCATTGATTGGAGCATGGGCTTTATCAGGATTGCCACCTTTAAGTGGATATTGGAGTAAAGACGAGATAATAATACTATCTTCGGTAAGTCCTGAATTGTTAGGCTTAGCATTTGGAGTAACGTTGTTGAGTGCAGCTTATCTATTTAGATGGTATTATATAATATTTACTGGAAAACCGGGAGAAACATATAATATAGCGCATGAAGCACCAAAAGTAATGACTATACCTCTAATAATATTAGCGATTGGTGCATGTATTTCATGGCTAGTTATATATTTTGGATTTAAAGATTCAGTATCTGAATGGGTTAACGAATACGTTGAATATGAGACTATGGTATCAAATTTGGAAGAGGTTGTTGAAAAAAATCATGTCAAAATATCACTTATAGCAGGTGTATTAGCTTTTATATCATTTTTAATAACCACACTTATTTATGTGAAAAAGAGAATAAAACCAGAAACTTTTAGAGAAAAACTTAAACCTCTACACGTATTGTTTGTAAATAAATATTATTTTGATCATATATATAATTATTTAGCTGAAAATGTTATATATCGAACAATAAGCTTTCTAATAGATAAGTTGGAAAAATTGTATGATGGATTCATAGATTTACTAGGAAAAATCGTATATATTATAGGAAGAATTTCAAGGAAAATTCAAACAGGAAATGTTCAAGATTATATAACAGCAATAATTTTAGGTATAATTCTTCTGATAATCATAACAATGCTTGGTGGTGTCTAATGGATAAGATCAGCTTCGTAATATCATTATTGTTAATAGGAAGTTTTATAACGTATTTATCCAAAAATAAAGCAAAATATGTTGCAACGATATTTACCTTATTATCAGCAGTCGTTGTTCTATCAATTTTGCAGGAAATTAAGCATGGAAGATATATATACATAAATCAACATTTATCATCTGGAATCTATTATTCTTTTGCAGTAGATGGATTAAGCTATCCAATGCTCGTACTAGTACCAATAATTTTCTTGGTTTCAATATTTTTATCTTACAGAAAGGAATTCGATTCAAGATATTACGCATTACTGCTACTATTACAACTAGGATTAATAGGAGTTTATTCAGCAAACGATTTCATATTCTTTTACATATTCTGGGAATTTGTATTAATACCAGCATTCTTCCTAATATTATACTATGGATTAGAGAATAGAAGATATGCAGCGTTGAAATTTTTCATATATACACATGTTGGTAGTCTATTAATGCTTTTAGGATTTATTATGCTTTACATGAAATCGGGTAGTTTTCTCTTTGATGATATTAAAATAGCGATCAATGAAGTTCCAGTTAATGTTGCTAAGGTTATCTTTATACTAACATTTTTAGGTTTTGCATTTAAACTTCCTATATTTCCATTCCATACATGGTTACCACACGCTTATATACAGTCACCAACACAGCTTACTCTTATATTATCAGCTTTAGTATCAAAAATGGGGGCTTATGGATTGTTAAGATTCAGCGTCGAGATGTTTTCCAGTATATTAATTGAGTATTCGAAAATAATTGCAATATTAGGTATTATAACAATATTCTACGCAGGCTTCCTAGCATTAGCTCAAGATGATATAAAATCATTACTTTCATATTCAAGTTTTAGTCATACTGGTCTTATAGTTGTAGCACTTGCTTTCTTAACGAAATTTTCCATATCTGGAGCTATATTTCAAATGTTTAGTCATGCATTAGTTGCAGCGTTACTGTTCTCATGCCTATTCTTACTTGAAGAGAATCTTAAAACTAGATATATATCCAGGATGAGCGGTGTTGCATATGTTCTTCCAATAGTTGGATGGTCATTTGTTTTTGCAGGTTTAGCAGGTATGGGTCTTCCTAGCTTAAGCAGTTTTGTAGCAGAGTATCTCATATTAGTTGGAGTTATAAGTAAAAGTTTCTTGTTCGCATTACTAATAGGATTATCTATAGGTTTAACAACTGGATATATTTCATGGTTTTTGCAAAGAGCGATCTTTAACCCAGTTAAAAAGGAGTTTATGAATATTAGAGAGACAATAAACATCTACGAAATATTGTCTCTAGCAATTTTATCTTTACTAATAATAGTATTTGGAATGTATCCAAAACCACTTTTCGAAATAATTCTTGAATACGTGGAGGTGATGTTACGATGATCGAATACATACTACCTGAGATATTAATAGTAATTACCGCTATAATTGTATTACTTTTAGGTTTTTTAACAAGTAGAGAAATATACATAAAAGTAATTGGGTGCATAGGAATAGTATTAGCAACGATTTCATTACTATTGCTTAAACCAACAGATGAACTAATATTTGGTGGAATATATTCGTTTGATAAGTTTTCCAAAGTATTTAAATATATATTTCTTATATTAACATTATTCATTATAATAACTTCAAACACTAAAAGAAATTTGGGAGAATATTATTTCTTAATACTTATATCCCTATCGGGCATGATGTTCCTAGCATCTGCAAGAGATTTATTATTCTTGTATGTTGCATTAGAAACTGCAACGTTACCAACAATTGTTTTGGCATCGTTTTATAGAAATAGAATTGCAGCTGAAACAGGAATTAAATATTTTACTGTTGCAGCACTTTCTTCCGGATTATTACTCTTTGGAATTTCTCTAATATATGGGGCTACAGGAACGCTAAATATATTCGAGATTTCAAAATCAAGCATAGATGAACTCGCAATTCTTGGAGGGATATTTATAATATCTGGTCTTGCTTTTAAGATGGCAATATTTCCATTTCATATGTGGGTTCCAGATGTATATCAAGGTGCACCTACACCTATCTCAGCCTTTTTAGCAGCAGTAAGTAAAAAGATGGCATTCCTGGTTGCATTTCTGATATTTTATTTATCATTAGTTAAGTATATCTCATTATGGAATATAATATTCGCTCTCCTTGCAATTATTACTATGACGATAGGAAACTTAGCTGCTTTAGATCAAACGAACGTTAAAAGGTTATTAGCATACAGTAGCATTGGACATGCTGGATATCTACTAATAGGTTTAGCTGTAAAATCTCCTTTAGCAATAGTTGCAGCAATTCTTCATATAATTACGCATGGAGTTGCTAAAATTATTGTATTTATATCCTGCTTTAAAGTTGGAGAACATTTAGAGAATTATAAGGGATTATATAAAAAAGCACCAATTCTATCCATTGCCATTATTGTTTCTTTGTTATCGTTGATTGGAGTTCCACCTCTAGCAGGATTTTTCAGCAAACTATATCTGGTAATAGCAGCAGTTAGTGCAGGTATTATTGGAATAATTTTAGCAATAGCTTTGATAATAAACAGCGCCATTTCAATATTTTATTACGCAAAAATTATTTTAAACATAATATCTGAAACAAATGAAAAAAGAAAGGAAGATTATAACTTTGCAATACCATTAATTCTTCTTGCAATATTTCTAATAATATTTATTGCCTTAATGCCATGGCTTATAGAACAATTATCCGATGCAGTTAAAATTTTTTCTCTTTGATATTCTTTTGAAAAATTCATCCCAAAAGTACTTCATATATAAACAATAGGGGATAGATTAAACGTGAATATTATTAATAATATAAAAGTAATAATTCCAAGAATTTTCTCTTCACGACTTATGTCAGTGATGTCTTCGAGAGGGCCACTGTTTTCCAATCTAGTTAAAAACAATATAAATATTGCCCAAATTAACCAACCTATCCAATAATATGAAAGTATTAATAATAAAATAAACATTAGAAAATACATTAATTTATATCTATTTTTTAATAAAGCTCTTATTATATGACCACCATCTAACTGTCCAATCGGAATTAGGTTTATAAAAGTAACGAACAATCCAACCCATGCTGATACTAAAATTGGATGAGCTTCTATGTAATAGTTCTCAAGTCCTACAAGTTTATCGATCATAAAAGATATGAGAAGAGGAAGTTGTAAGTAAATTCCAGAGATTATTTCTCCTGTTGCTACTTTAATTTCCGAAAGATATACTCCGATTGCCAAAAATATAATAGAAGTAACAAAGCTCATAATTGGCCCAGATAATGAGATCATTAATAGATTAGAAGAATTCTTAGGCGGATGTTTCATTAAAATAACAGCTCCCAAAGTTCCAAGAGGAAAGATATGAGGTGGTAGGGGTATAAACATCGGTAGAGTAGATTCATTTCCTGTTTTTCTTGCACATATATAATGTCCTAACTCGTGCATTCCAAGAATTATTAGAAGGGAGATTGAAAATAAGAGACCATCAAAAATACTATTACCCCACCATAAATATCCAGCATACGTGGTTGTAAAAAATGTTAATACGAATAAAATTGGTGCTAAATATTTTGGTAAAAATCTTTTTCTTTCTTCTATGAAATTTATATATATTCGATCGTTTTCTCTTCTAATTAATGGTATAAGACCTAAAGATCTAACCTCATCTATGAATCTATCATAATCAACGTTTTCCTTAGGTATAACGTAAATCCTATCTTGGTTTTGTTTAAATTCAACTATTATAAAGTATTTGTTAACGATCTCTAATAATAATACATCTCTTGGAAGCATAAACTTCAGCTCTTCTCCTATTATATTTAATTGGAATATCGTTAACAATGAAAAGAGGTATCTTAGCAATTATACATCCTGTAACCACAATCTCATCGGGTTTTTTTACCAGTATACAAGATGGAGATTTTTTCGATTTTTTTAGCTTATAAATCCAATAGCACCCAACACTAGAACCCTTCGAATGAGGTATATAAAGAATTTTATCGGTTACGATTTCACCATAGAGTTCGTTTTCTTTATCAACAATTCTACCAGTATTTATATCTATACCATAAAGAAAGGAGATGGGTTTTTTTGATATTAATAATTCTCCTAAAACATCACCCTTAACTATTGGAATAGCTTTAATTCTTATCATAATTTTCTATATGTTTTTTTATATTCTTTTAAACTATATAAAATAACATAATCCTTTAATCCCGTTATTTTTTCCAGATGTTTTATTGTTTTTTCAACATCTTCCTTTGTTTTTCCATGAATTACCGTATATATATTAT
>WAOB01000092.1 GCA_015521505.1 Nanobdellati archaeon
AGAGAGAAGTATTGGATGTGGTTGATAGTTGGATATATAGTATATCTACATATAAGGATGGGGTAATATATGGGGGGAAGTTTAAAGAGGTTAAAGATGGGGAAGTAGGTTATAGGTTGGTTTATTATGATGTTGAGAGTGGTGAGAGGAAGATTTTGGATGTGGTTGATGATGTGATATTTAGTATATCCACATATAAGGATGGGGTGGTTTATAGTAGGTGGTTTAAAGAGGTTAAAGATGGGGAAGAAGGTTATGGGTTGGTTTATTATGATGTTGAGAGTGGTGAGAGAGAAGTATTGGATGTGGTTGATGATGTGATATTTAGTATATCCACATATAAGGATGGGGTAATATATGGGGGGAAGTTTAAAGAGGTTAAAGATGGGGAAGAAGGTTATGGGTTGGTTTTAAAATTAAATCCTCTCACTATATAAATATATTTTACATCCTATAGTGTAGAAATATTTTTAAATAATGATATATATTATTACTAATAGGTGGTTATATGGAAAAACAATATGATTATCTTAATAACACACTTGAAAAAGTATATAATGTACTTAGAATAGCAACAAAATCCAAACCCTTTATTGAATATTCATCAAATACACCTACTGCACATATAGAATATAATAAAAAAGAAGATATAATAAAAGTAAATTCAGAATTCATAAAAAAAATAACTGAAAATTCTTCATTAAAATATGAAGAAGCATTAGAAGGAGTTATCCAACACGAACTTGGACATTTGGCTTTCTCTCCATACTCTTTAGAAAATAAATTATATCAAATAGCAAAAGCACATAAATATATAAACAATGAAAAATTACTTTTCTCCTTCCTTAACTTATACAATGACTTTAGATGTAATATTATGTGTGTAAAATGGTACGAAAAAAACAATATCAAAGATAAATGTAAAATACCTGATATATATAAAGCGCTTGAATCTGGAAGTAAATTAGAGAAAATACTCAAAGCAGCATATAAAGAGTACACAAAAGAAGATTTTGGAGAAGATTATGAAGATCTTGATGTAGAAATGAAAAATAAAGTAAATAAATTAAAAAATGTTTTAATATTGAGAAAGAAACACTTAACAAACTGGGTACCATCTAGAAAAGAGATGGAAAAGGAAATGAGGTTATTTTACAAAGTAATAAAAGACTACTTAGCAGATATGAGGTTCAATAATGAAAGATCAATGTATGATCTCAAAAAGTACTTAGAGAGAGTACCTTTAAAGGAAATTAGAAAATCTATTAGGAGATTAGTAAATAATGGAGAAATAGAGGAGGAAGATATTAAAAACATATATGAGATATTAAAGAATATTAATAAAGAAGTACGAGAAGAAATAGAAAAAAATAGCAAAAAAGAAAATGTTGATCCTGTAGAGTTTACGGCTAAAAAAGATTATTATCTAATAAAGGCTTCTAAATATAATATTAAAATAGAGCCAGACGAGTTTAAAAAAACAGGGTCTCTTTATCCTACATCTAAAAAAGAATTCTCTATAGAAGATGATCCTTTAAAAGTTGATTTTACATCAAATATTTTAGGTAATGAAATAATTCCTGGTGTAACACCTACTCTAAAATATGAAGAGCTTTTAGGTAGGAATATAAGTAAGAAAGTTAGTGATTATATTATACTATTAGATGATTCTGGCTCAATGCCTAATCCTATAAATAATTTTAGCAATGCAGTTTTTAGTGCAATAGTTGCTGCGAAAGAAGTAATCCAAAAAGGAGGTAAAGTAGCACCCGGAGTATTCAGCACCTCTACTATTATAGAGGAGTATACTGATGATTTGGAAAAAGTAGTAGATATATATCTAACATACAGAGATGGATGGTATACAGAACTTGATGTTGATAAGTTAAAGAAATTTCTAGAGAAAAACTCAAAAAATAAAAAAGTAGTTATAATAACAGATGGTGAATTGAATACAGGAATATCTTTTGAGGAATTTATTGACATTATGAGTAAATACAGAGATACAAAAACATTTATACTAAACATCCAAGATAGCAAATCTAAAGTTCTCTCACACAATGTGTATTATTATGGTGTAAAACATATAGACGACATAAGAAAAGTAGTATTAAAATAGGTGATCAAAATGATAAGGAGAGTTGGATTAATGGATATTTACAAAAGAGTTTTGTTGGAAAAATACGGGAAAAAGGAAGATGTTGTTAGCAGTAGTGTGAGAAAAGTATTGGATGTGGTTAATGATCGGATAGATAGTATATCTACATATAAGAATGGGGTGGTTTATGGGGGGTGGTTTAAAGAGGTTAAAGATAGGAAAATAGGTTATGGGTTGGTTTATTATGATATTGAGAGTGGTGAGAGGAAGGTTTTGGATGTGGTTGATAGTTGGATATATGGTATATCTACATATAAGGAT
>WAOB01000093.1 GCA_015521505.1 Nanobdellati archaeon
GTGAGAGGTTCTCTTAGAGGAGGGGTGTTTAGTAGGTATTTCTCTGCTTATCCTTTCTCCACTCCACTCCTTGTTATTGGTTGTTAAACTCGTACGTGGAGTGGAGTTTTGTTTTCATATCTACCATAACATTAAATTAATACTTAACCCCAATGTATAATTTTTATAATACCGCTATTCGTCCTTTTCCCCTAATTTTCTTACTATCCCATCCTAAAAGAGTTGTTGCAATATCAAAAGCATCTCCTTTCTTACTAATCAAAATCTTTCTTCCTCCTTCTATAACAACTGCATCAATATCACATTTTTCAATCACCTTCATAACATCTTCAACATTAACATCTTTAATATAAGAAATCTTCTTATCCCTTATCTTTAGAGCATTATGATTTATTTCATCCACTAAAAGTTTCATTTCGATTTCCTTCAATTTCTCAATCTCCTTTCTCTGCTTTTTCCATTCATCAAAAAATTTCTTGGCTGTCTTAGGAACATCATCATAAGAAACATTAAATACTAAAGAGGTCTCTTTAAGTAAAGAATCCAACTTTTGAATATAATCTATGCTTCTCCTACCTGCAACAAACTCAAATCTTATCATACCATCTTGTAATTTCTTAACAGACACAACCTTAATAAATCCTGCTTCTATAGAATTATTCAGGTGGGTTCCACCACATGCCTCTACATCATCTCCAACCTTAACTATTCTAACATACTTACCTGGAGGAGCTCCTCCTTGATAAATTCTAAATCCAAACTTTCGTTCTGCAATATTTCTTTCAAGAACTATTTTCTCAACAGGAAAAGATTTTAAAACAATCTCATTTGCGATCTTTTCTATCTTCTGAATCTCCTCATAAGTTGGCAATTCATAATGTGTTATGTCCAACCTTCCTTTTTCCATTGTTTTTTCTGCACCTGCCTGCCATACATGATTGCCAAGCACTTTTCTACAAGCATCATTAAGTATATGAGTTGCTGTATGGTGTTGAGCATGTTGCATCCTTCTATCAAAATCTATAACACCATGGACAGTTTCTCCAACTTTTAGTCCTTTTGTATCTTCTAAAACATGCACCACTCTGTTCTTATACTTAACCACATCTTTAACCCTATACTTTCTTCCTTCCTTATCAATAATCCATCCTGTATCATGCAACTGACCTCCAGAGGTTGGATAAAACGCAGTTCTATCCAACAATAAATACTTATCTACTATCTTAACAATCTTGCCATCAAACTCAACAAATTTCCAATCCCCCCAATAAAGAATCTCTGTCTCAGGAACATCATCAACATCTATACCCAGCTCTTTTCTAGTTTGTGCCTTAGACATGATCTCTTTTTTTTCATGTCTTTGAGACACTAAAGCATAAAAATTTTCAGGGATCTTGGTTATAGCCCCTTCTTTTTTCATCATCTCGGGAGAGATACCGTAAGTATCATATAACTCAACCATGTCCTCTATCGTTATTTTTTTCCCTTTAAATTTACCTAATATTTTCTTAGAATACTCTCTGCTCTTCTCATATTTTTTTCTCTCTATTTCCATTATCTTTTTAACATCCTCTAAATTTTCCATCAATTCTGGATATTGCGGTTTTAAATATGAAGCGTGCTCTTCAAAAACTTTGAATAAATCAATCTCAAATCCAAATTCATCCATAAAATCAAAAGATCTCCTTGCAATAACTCTTAAATTATATCCTCCTGCTACATTGCTTGGTAAAGCCCCATCATTTATAGCAACCAACAACGTTCTCGTATGCTCTGCAATGCTGTAGAGCGCAGCCAGAGGCTCTATAGTGTCTCTTAAAAGAGTAACATCCATATTAAGGTGATTAGCAATTTCTTCCCAAACTCTATCTATATCTGCAACCTCGTCTACATTAAGTAATGCCGAATATGGTAAAAACTTCAACACTATCTCATGATTTGGTTTTATCCCTGTTTTATTATAAAGATATTTCATAACTGTAGGAAAATTGGATTCGTAACTTGTTTCACTTCCATAACTAAACCACGCAACCCTTTCTTGTCCCATCCCCATATCCAGAACATTTATGTCTAAATCCTTTATCTCTCCTGAAGTTATATCATATTGCATATAAACCTGATTTCCTATTTCTAATCCTTTAGCAAAAAATTCCATGCTTGCTCCCAAATTACCTCCTCCTGCCCACGCATCTTCATGATAAATAATCTCTTCTTTATCTATGCCCATTCCCTTAGTCAACCAATAATGTATGTCTGAAAGATACTTTTCCTTATCATATTCTTCTTTTGAAACAAAAGCATGTTGCCCTATCATAACAAAACCAGTATAATGTCTTCCAGTAAACCCAACATTATCTATGTCAGTAAACCTCAAACAAAATTGTGGGACAACCAGAGGATTAGCAGGAGGTTCTACAATACCATTAACAACATAAGGTTGAAAATCAGCAATAGATGCAATAACAAATTCTAAATCGTCCCTCCATCTAGCCAATACAGGATATCTTTTTATGGGTTCGTATCCTAATTTTTTAAATATCTTACTAAACAATTTCCATGACATGATAAAATCTAACTGTATAGAAGTATTTTTTTTGCCTATAAACCCATATCCTCCAATACAATTTGGATCACCGCAAATTTCCCTTTCTTGTTGCAACGTCCAAAAGAAATTCCCACACTTTATACATTTTTTTCTTATAAAACCTTCTCCTCTAAGAAAAGACACAGGATAATATTTTTCAGGATTTTTTTGTGCTTTCTTTCTAAATTCTGACTTTATCTTTTTCTCATCTATTAAAGCCATAGAATTTTAAAAATAAAAAAATTTTAAAAGATTGTACTATATTGACACATCTTCATATTGAGATTCAGATTACTTTAAAACCTTTTCTAAAATATTCATATACCTTTATGAAACCACTCGTCATTGCATTGGCGATGATGGTTGGTTTCATAGTAATGTATGATGGAAATGCATACCCGATATTTGAAGGCGAATCTTCCACCATGATTATTGATGAATATCCTCCTTCTGGGGGTTGTAATAACAACAATCTTCCTAAAGGCATACTTTCTTCATGGTTTTTTGATCTTAATGGTGATGGGTTTTTAACAACAAATGAGAATATTTTTTACGGTAGCGCCCCCATAAAAAGAGATTATGGTAATTACATCTACCTTAATTTTATAAACAATAGAGGTGTTCGTTACAGCATGTTTCAAAGATGTTTTACATCTAAAATAGTGAATTATACCAACAATACAGTTATTTATACTCTACCTTATGGTGTGTTTAACATAACATACACATATAAATTTCATTCTATGAAAAATTACACATACTATGTTAAAAAGATATCTTCTAAAACAACATCTTATGGATATGTTTATAGATTTGATGATGTCTTTTCCTTTCCTTATTGGCCTCAGAGCAAGAACAGACTTATCGATTTTGAATATATTTTTGATTCAAATATAAAAATGAGAGTTTACAATCACCTCACTACTTCGTGGTGTCCTGCAAGTAACACCAAATATTTTCCCCTGTCTAAAAGTAATCCAGTATACATTCAACATAAAAGATACATTTTAGGAATTGGAACATGTTATACAGGTAAAAATAAAAGTTTAGAAATATACATAAACAAGATCAATACCTGTGAATCTCCCTCTTTCTATGTATTCAGGATAAAATATCCTTTACTCATAAATAGATATGTTTACCCAAACAAAAAGATCGAAGATAAAATTATCTATACCATTATAAGAAGAGGTACTAATTATACAAAAATAATGGAAGACATTCTTACTCAAGAATGTGATTCTATAGAAAAAGAAAAATATGTTGAAGAGGAAAATAAAGACCAAAGAGTATCTATTAATATAGACAACACTCTTCCATTATTTGATTTTTATTCTGGAGAAGGAATTACTTTATCCAAAATACTTAATATGAAATATACGACAAAGAAACCACAAAGAGAACAATTTTATTACATACACAATAGTATTTACTATCCTGGCGGAATACCATTAACTAAAGAAGATCTAATATCAATAGCAAAACAGAACAACATAACGATTATTTCCTCTTGTAATAATGAACAGGCCAAATTACTTTCAATATCCTATGCGTACAATAAAGGCTTTCTTTATGTTGAGGACTATAAAAAAGCAGACAAGTATTTATGTGAAAATGTGTTTGAAACCTATTTTAAAGAATTTAAAGACAAGATATACGGAATAATCCTTATAAATTCGTCTTTACCATGGAAAAATTACGCTTCTATGCTATCATATAAAGCAATGCCATACATAATTAACGAAACAAAAACAATAAAAGAGAATATAAGAGATGCGATAGACATATTAATCTCTAATAACATAACACAAAACCCCTATTTTAAGAGATATGGTCTGTTTATGATTTTATTAGGGAACGAAACATTTATCCCTTTTAGTAAAAACAAAGGAATAAAATCAGATATAGAATACGGATTTTACAATGAAGACGAATATGTTGATTTTGCTGTTGGAAGAATAACTCATCCTATAAAAATAAGAGACAAGTTTAAGATAACTTCTGCAATTCTCATGTCAGAATACGAACAACCAACAGATAAAGCATTTTTCAATAGATATAATGGAATGTTCACATCATTAATTGCATTAACATGGTTAAAAAAATACGATATTGAAACTACAAGATTTGTTGAAAGGAAAGTCTCCTGGGCTGTCTTTAAAGAAACCGTAAAATCTAATTTTGAAAGCATAGCAAGCATAGTTGCCCTAATTAAGAAAGGTAAAGTAATTGCTGCTTCTTCATTGATAGGGGCGTTATATGCTATTTTTAAATTATCTACTGTTGGAGTAATGATTGTACATGAGATAGACTATTCATTCGCAAATAGTGAAACAGATATTAGTG
>WAOB01000094.1 GCA_015521505.1 Nanobdellati archaeon
ATACAAGTATTTTACGAATATTTCAAAAAGAATATGACACACAGTGGATCTTATCAAAGAAAGAAAATAAAGTTTTATGCTTTAACTCCTGAGTGGAAAGAATTATTGTCTCAATTTGAGGATATTCTCACATCAAAAAGCAAAGCATTAGACAAAATAAACAACTTTAGAGGAATGTTATTAAAAACTCATGAAGAACTCCAAAGAAAATATAATAAGAGAATGGAGATAATAACACGATTTGCCAACATGGTTGTTGAATTAAGAAAGAAAGTAAAAATTAATTTTAATAGTGGTAGAAAGATATATGTTTTAGAACATTGGTCAGAGGAAGTTTTTCCTTCTTATTCTTTGAATATGTCTTATGAGGAGTTAGAAAGCATATTTAAACTATACTATGTTTCAAAAGAACCCGATGTTATTCTCAAAAGGAAAATAATCTCACATCTAAAAGAGGTGTTGCTATGACAGATGAGAAAACAATACGAGAATTAAAAGCAAGAGTTGAAGCACAAAGCAGGAAGATAAGAGCATTGGAGAAAGAAATTGAGAAGATAAAGAGACATTTATCACAGAAGAAACTCAATAGGTGGTTAGTATGATTGTAGAGAAAGATATAAAGGGCAGGTGCTTTTGTGGGTTTGTAGTTGTGAATATTAGAACAAAAGATTTAGAGATAACAACATGTGAGAATTGCGAGTTTTTGATGATTAGGTGGTGAGTATGGCATTAAAACATCTCATAAAAGAATATTTTAGACATTATGAGGAAGGAACAACAAAGAAAATATTTTTATGGATGTTGGCAAACCATAGGGAAGAAATAACAATATTGAACAAAAAAACAGATGAGGAAGCAATGAGACAGATCTTAACATATATATCAAAAAGTCTAAAAGATTTGTGGATGCGAGGCATTTTAATAAGAGAGAAAAGGAAAAATTACATAGTATATAGGCTAAATAAAAGCCATAATGACAAAAAAACGAGATAATAAAAAATAGGCTATATATGGCCTATATAGATGCTATATTTAAACTAAAAATATCTATAAGTGGTATATTATGGGGCTAAAAAAGGTCTATGTTAAGGAAGATACTCATAAAGCATTAAGCAAAATAAAATCTCTTTTTGGAACTTACGATAATACTTTAAGGTTTATACTTGTGAAACAATTCGGTGGTTTAGATGTTGATGAATGGATTAATAGAGAACTATTTAAAAGGAAAACAAGTGAGGATAAGGGAAGTGAAGGTGGAGAACAACACAATAAAGATAGAGTTAGAGTTGTTATAAAGTGATTCTTATGGCTTTAGTGTTTGACCCCGAGAAGAAAGAAATAAAAGATATTGATATGGGTTCAATAATAACAACACAAGAAAAAGACGGATTAAGTAAGGTAGTTAGTGATTTAGATAAATTAAACTCTTTAATGGATAAAGTTAATACTCTATTGAGTAATCCCGTTATAAATCAATTATTCAATAAGTTATTTAACAAACAACAAGAGCAAGTTATTATTCAAAATAATGAAGATAAGGCAAGGAGAATGTATAATGCCTTAATGTTTATGCTTAACTCATTAGATAAAAATATGACAATAGAGCAGTTATCTAATGAGTTAAAGAAGAATGAAAATGCAATAATACAAAAGTTAAAGGAAGTGGTTTAATGACTTGGGAAGAAGTAGTATTTAGGTTAGGTGTTTTATTCATTATATCACAAATAATTATCAGTATTATGTGGATATTATACCTAATACATTTCAGATGTGGTGGTTAAATATGGATTATGTTGTTGATTTTTCAAATCAGAAAGTTATTATATGTGGGTTGCAGGGATCGGGGAAAACCACTCTTGCTAAAAAGATGGTAATGAATAAAAGGGCTATGGTTTATACTCCTCATCTTGATGAGTGGGAAGATATGCCTAATAATATCATACTTTATAAGCATAAAAACTTTTATAGTGATATAGAGGACTTCTTAAGATTGGCTAAAAAATTAGGTAAAGAGCATAAAATAGATGGCATAGTGATAGATGAGTTTGATATGATATTCAAAAGCAATTATGATGTAAACAAGATTGACATAATGAATGATATTGTTCTTAACCATAGGCATTATAATATATTTCTTATAGGAATAACAAGAAGACCTCAAGATATACCAGCAAAGATTTTTGAGAGTAGTAAATACATTATAAG
>WAOB01000095.1 GCA_015521505.1 Nanobdellati archaeon
CTCTTATTACAAACACTAAAAGAGAAATTTGGATTGAGTGAGAAAGATAATGTTGATATAAAGAAACTACAACAACAAATAGATGAGCTTAAGAACTCATCTCAACAAATAGATTATAATAAAATCTCTCAGCTCATAAGAGAACAACTTTCTTATGTGCAACCTCAACAGCAAAGTAATAACTTTGACTATAATAGCATTATAATTGCACTTATAGCAGCTATTTTTGGCATTTTTGCAGGATATCAATATTTTGAGATGAGAAAAAAGAGAGAGTTTAAAGAAGAAATAAGAGAAGAATACGAATATCCCCAACAAAAAATAAAGGTGAAAAGTGATGAAGAGAATACAGATAAGAGTAAGCGAAGAGATGTTATTTAGGGTGAATCAGGAAATGGAGAGGACAGGATTTAAAACATACTCTTCATTTTTCGTTTTCCTTTTTAATTATTATAAGGATCAGCAAAATGCGAAATTGCTTAGTAAGCTTAAAGAGATTTTAAGTAAAGAGATAGAGGTTGAGTTTTAATGATTGACATTGTAAAGAGATATTGGATATTTTTAGTATGGATAGTAGCATGGTATTTTAGCGATAGATTTCAATATACAATGATAAATAATGCTTATCTCATAGCTTTTTTTATAACTATTGGGAAACTACTTTATGACTCTTATGATGGATTTTTTAAGTATAAGACAGCACAAGTTATAATGAATAATGCTCATTTTTCACATTATGGCCCATTGATATCTTTTGATAGATATTATCTCATTTCCTTGGGTGATAATCCTTATTTCTTTACAAAAGCATCAGAAGGATGGCTTGTAGTTCCTAAATCATCTGTGGTTATGGTAGGAGAGCAAATATTTGTTAATGCTCGTGTTCAAAGAATACCTTTAAGAGAAGCTCCTGTGAATGTTAGAAATTACTTTAGGAGGAAAGGTTATGAAGGTAAAATATATTACGGGGAAATATCTGAAAATGAAGATGGAATAATTAAACTTGATAACATTGAGATATCATCGAAAGAAGTTTATGAGTTTATTGTTGCACAGAACAAATTAATTAATACTCTTTACGATCTTTTGAGGAAAGATTCTCAGGCTATTGCAGAATATGGAAATCTTGCGTCCAATTTAATACATAGTTTAGAAACACGTCCATCTGCTATTAGAGAGCTGCTTAAAAGAATGAAGAAAGAGGATTAATATGAGATACATATTCATTAACACCGATTTAAGAAGGAATCAATTCCTGATTTATAAGTTTTTGTTTGATAGGTTTAATGGAGATTGGGAATATGCTAATGCAATGGCAGAAACTCTCGATAGGTTAAGCATGATTTACGGTTCAACATATATCCTTAAAATAATTAGAAGCTTTTACATGAAACCAGATATTGTAATGAGAGAATTTTTTAATTACTTTTTTTCATACTCACATATAGTTGCTTTGATAGGTGCAAGAAGACAAGGGAAAACTGCTTTGATGTCTTTACTGGCTGAAGAAGCAAGAAAGAAAGGATTTTATATTGTATGTTATAACATGAGCAAAGACCTACCAGATTGGTTTCATCATCACGAATATGATAAGAAGAACCCATACCATGATGTGCCTAACAAATCTCTGATACTGCATGATGAAGTGCATTTAGATATTGATTCAAAGAATTGGCAAAGTAAAGAGAACAGAAAAGTAAGAGAATTTTTAAGCACAACAGGACATAGAGATCAGATAGTAATATGGACATCTCAGCTTGCCAGTAATTTATCCCTTGATTTTATAAGATATGCATCTCTAAAACTATATAAACCTTTCTCCTTCACTCAAGCAGACACAGATAGGAAAGAATATTTTGAGGAAATAAAGCCATTCTTACCACAGGATAAAACAGAACTTCTTATACATTCAGATGATTTTGTTGCTTTAACTAAGAATCCCCTTCCTGCATTTTATAATGAGAAGATAAGTAGAGCTTTTGGTTAGTGTTTCATTTTGGCTCCGTTCTGGCATATTAGATTTAAAAACCCATGTAATCTTTTTTCTCCTTAGAGGTGATACTATGGGAAGTATAAGAATAAATGGCTGGATGTTGGTGATAGGAGCAGTTGTTTTTGCATGGCTCTTTGGATTGGTTAACATACCTAATATTGGGGCTTTGACTGACAATGCGGATTCTCTTTCTATAGCTCAAAGTGTTGCAACTGCACAAGTAGGAGTAAGTTCTCTTAGTGCAGGAAACCTGAAAGATTTGAGTGATACTCAAAAAGTTATTACTTTGACTTCTGCTGATTTGAATTCTCAAAATACTACTTTATTGACATTTAATATAGATTTGGTAAGGACAGATACTAATCCAGATGTGAATAATGCATATCCTATTTTCAAAGTTAAGGGTGAAGGTGCAACAAGCAAAGATGTAAATGGTGTTAAGTATTATACTGTTGAGTATTTAAGTGATAAGAAAGTATATAACTTCACTTTTGACACACAGACGGCAGAATTTAGCAATAAATATGGCTTGAATGTAGCTTTACCACAAGGTGCGGGAGCCTCTAAATCTGTTAGTATTTCTATACCAAGTACTGCAGAGCTAAACAACTTTGCAGAGAACATAGGAGACACACAGGAGTTGATGAAGGTTAAGGTATACAACAATGCAGGACAAGTACAAGGAGAGGTTGTAATTAGATATACAAGAACCGCATAAAGCGGTTCTTTTTGACTTTTCTTTTTATTTATGAGGAAAGGATTGGAAGGACCATTACTTAGTTGATGGTCTACCAATCCCCTCAAAACATTTAGAGGTGATGCTTATTCCTATTAATTTTAATAAGAAAGTTTTGATTGCTTTAATCATGCTCGTGTTTGTTATGACATCTTTGAGCATTTTTAGTAAATCAGCATATTTAATTGTAGAAGATGAAGGATCTAATTATATTAAAGGATACTTGAAATTTGATATATATGCAGAGAAGCCAAACATTGTTAAGCTTTCATTCTTAGAAGGCTCTTATAAACAGAGATATATAAAAGAAGTAGTTGAATCCTGTAAGGTGGGTTCATATATAATATACTACAAAGGTTTAAACGGTAATGCTCAAAAAGTTAGAAAATATGTAGACTGTCTCTTATA
>WAOB01000096.1 GCA_015521505.1 Nanobdellati archaeon
AGATTGTAAAAATGTTAAGATCAAAGGCAAAATATTTGAAAGGAAAATGTAAATCATGTAAATATAAAGAACTATGTGGTGGTTGTAGAGTTAGAGCTAAATTCGTATATAACGATATTTGGCAAGAGGATCCGGGTTGTTATTTAAGTTACAAAGAAATACTATATTAAATATTAAAAAATTTTTAAATGTTCCTTTAACTTTATTTAATGGGGTAGATTTATATGACAAGTATTTTGGATGAACTAAAAAAAGGTAGATGGCCAAGTTTTGTTAAAGAATTAGAAAAAACTGGGGATGAAAGAATTGTTAAATATTATGAAAAATGTTTAAAAGATAAGAAACCTTATTTTGGTCATGGAGGTATAGTTGGAGTAACAGGTTATGAAGCAGGAGTTATAGGAAGAGTTGCGGTTGGTGAAGCTGCTAAAATATTACCGGAATTCCATCTTTTTAGAATCTTACCACCAGCAGGATACTTTTATACGACAGATGTCTTAAGAAAAATCTGTGATTGGGTCGATAAGTGGGGATGTAAGCTTCTAAACTTCCATGGCGCTACATACAATCTTCAAGCCTTTGGTATTCCAAGAGATAAACTCGATCCTGCTTTTGAAGAGTTGGCAAAAATTGGATTTGATTTAGGTGGTTCCGGACCGGATGTAAGAACAGCCGCTTGCTGTATGGGACCAGCGTTATGCGAGTGGGCGTTAATAGATACGTTAGACATCTATACCACGTTGATGAAGGAATACATCTTCGATATTCATAGACCGAGATTCCCATATAAATTCAAAATCAAGATATCCGGATGTCCTAACGATTGTACAGCATCTGGAGCAAGAAGTGATTTAGCAGTAATTGGTATATGGAGAGATGATATAAAAATAGATGAAGATGCACTAAAGAAATATAAGGATGAAGAACTAGAAATGGTTGCGAAGAGATGTCCATCCGGAGCTATAACTTACAAGAATGGCAAGTTCGAAATAAACAACGATGCATGTACGAGATGCATGTATTGTATAAACGTATTACACGATGCTCTAAAACCTGGAGATGATCGAGGAGCATCCATTCTAATAGGTGCAAGAGCAAGAGGAAGATATGGCGCTTTCTTAGCTTGGGTTCTTGTTCCTTTCATGAAACTTGAACCCCCTTATAAAGAACTAAAGGAATTAATTGATAAGATACTAGATTGGTGGGACGAGCATGGAAATCCAAAAGAGAGGGTTGGTGAAACGATATATAGAATAGGATTTGGAAAATTTTTAAAGGATATAGGTATAGAACCAAAACCACAGATGGTTTATAGACCAAGATCGAATCCATTCTGGAAATATTTCTGAAGGTGATGTTTTATGGCTATGGAATTAAGAGATATTGGACCTCCTGATTATAAAAAGTTTTTACATCCAGTAATATTAAAGAATTATGGAAAATGGGTTAAGCATGAAAATGTTAGACCTGGTGTCATCAAGCATATATCTGAGACAGGAGATGTTGTTTTTACGGTAAGAGCAGGAATACCGAAGTTTATATCTTCCGATGGTGTTCGATTCCTCTGTGATTTGGCCGATAAATACTGTGATGGATACTTAAGATTTACAATGAGACATAATATTGAGTTCATTGTTGTTAAGGAAGAGAATGTTGAAAAACTTATAAAAGAGCTAGAAGATGCTGGTTATCCAGTAGGTGGAACGGAACATAGTCTTAAAGCAATAATAAATTGTGTTGGATATGTACATTGTAACATGGCAGCAACAGATTCACCATCTATCGCTAAGGCATTATACGAAGCCTTATATGATTACTTTAAGAAAACGGACTTACCAGAGAGAATAAAGATAGCAGTTTCTGGATGTTTAAACATGTGTGGTGCTACAAATGCATCTGATATAGCAATAATTGGAATGCATACAAAACCACCTAAAGTTATAGATGAAATCGTTCATGCACAATGTTCTCCAATAGATTTGGTAAAGATATGCCCTACCTATGCAATTAAACCAAAGAAAGTAAAAAAGAATGGAAAAATGATTGACTCCGTATCAATAGATGAAGAAAAATGCATGTACTGTGGTAACTGTTATGCGGTATGTCCTGGATTACCAATTCATGATCCAGAAAACGATGGCGTATCAATATGGGTAGGAGGAAAAGCTAGCATGACAAAACAAGGATTAATGGAATCAAGACTGTTAGTTCCATTTATACCAAATCATCCACCTAAATGGGAAAAAATTGTAGAAATTGTAAAAAAGATAATCGATGTCTATATAGAAAATGCCATGCCAGATGAAAGATTGGGAGAAATGATAGAAAGAATCGGCTGGGAAAAATTCTTTGAGCTAGTTGATGTTCCATTTACATATCAAC